>JBEIHA010000038.1:0-14991 GCA_040381635.1 Pseudobdellovibrionaceae bacterium | reverse complement strand
CCTAAGCAAGCCGCATACGACGGAGCGATGGAAATCTTGCCGGCTGCGACTGCGGCAACTTTAGCCGTAGTGGCCGTTTTCGCTCCCGTCATCTTTATGCCGGGAATCACGGGTAAATTCTTTTATCAGTTCGGCGTGACTATGTCCGCGGCGGTTTTGATTTCGTTGCTTGAAGCGGTTACCATCACCCCGATGCGGGCGGCCGCTTTGATGGCGATGAATTCTAAGCCCACTCGCTTTGAAGAGTGGCTGGACGTGAAATTCGAAAAACTGGCCCATCTGTATCAGGGTTTATTGAAACAAACTTTGAATTGGTCGAAGACCGTGGTGTTTGTTTCGATCCTCTTGTTTGTCGCTTCGCTGTTTTTGATCAGGGGAGTACGGCAAGAGTTCTTGCCCCCTCAGGATCAGAATTTGATCTTGCTTCAGGGCCAGCTTCCCCCGGGGTCGTCGCTACAAGCTACCAGCGAAGTGGCCGAGAAAATCGAAGAGATCATCAAGAACATTCCCGAAGTGGAAGGCTACTTGATGTCGATTGGCGGCGGCGGTGGCGTGGCCAACGTGAATCAACTTTTTATGCCGATCAATTTGACTCCGCGTGAAGGCCGCAAGATCAATCACTTTGCGGTTATGGATAAAATTCGCGAAGGCTTGAAGCCAATCAAGAATTTCCGGGCATCTCTCCGTGACACTTCGTCTCGAGGGCTAACCACGGGCCGTCAGTTTCCGATATCCATGAATATCATGGGACCCGATTTAGACGTGCTGGATGAAAAGTCGAAAGAAATCATGAAGCGCTTAACCGACGAAGGTTTGGCGCAAGATATGGACAGCGACTTCCGCAAAGGAATTCCCGAACTCGAAATTGAGCCCTTGCGGGATCGTTTGGCTTCGCGTGGGGTCAGCGTAGAGTCCGTAGCCGTAACGCTAAATGCGGCGCTCGCAGGATTGAGGGTCAGCCGCTACACGGCGGGTGGCCGACGCTACGATATCCGTATAAAAATTCCCGAAGAACAAGTGACCGACCGTGCGGATATTCAGAAAGTGTCCGTTCGCAATCAATTTGGAAATATCGTGGCCATCGGTGACCTCGTGAAAATGGACGAAAAGGGAACTATTCAATCCATCACGCGTATTAACCGCCAGCGCGCGATTGGCATTTTTGGACAGCTCACCAAAGGCCAGTCACAGGCCAAAGTTTTGGACCGGGCCGTTGAAATTGCTAACGAAGTTTTACCTGACGGATACACCGTCGGCTTAGAAGGCGCTAGCGCAGGACTTGCCGAGAGCTTTAGCGGTTTGACGATTGCCTTGGCCCTGGGCATTTTGGTGGCCTACATGGTCCTGGCCGTACAATTCAATTCGTTTATTCACCCGATATCTGTCCTGATGGCATTGCCTTTTAGCGTGACCGGGGCTTTGCTGGCGCTTTGGATGTTCGGCGTATCCCTGAATCTCTTCAGCTTTATCGGCTTAATTGTGTTGATGGGAATCGCCAAGAAAAATTCAATTCTGTTGGTCGAATTCACGAATCATATGCGCGACAAAGAAGGAAAAGACGTCGTCACTTCATTGATCGAGGCTTGTCCGGTGCGCTTAAGGCCGATCTTGATGACATCGACGGCAACGGTGATCGCCGCGGCACCTTTGATCTTCGGGAACTCCATGGGTCAAGAAACGCGCACCCCGATGGGTTTAACGATTGTTGGGGGAACTATACTCTCCACGATACTGACGCTATTTGTGGTGCCGGCGATTTACAAAGTTCTTTCGCATTTAGAAAGTGAGCGCGAGACGTCGCGCTAAGCGGCGGTTTTTACGGTAAGGGGAGCGGCTGCCTGGCTGCTTTCTCTTTGTTTGATGGCGAAGCTAGTGGCCAAGACAAGGCAGACGGCCAAAGGATCAAACACGATTACGAAAAGAATGATCAGCCAGGTCGCGACCTTGTCGGTATTCGCGCCGAACATTTCGGCTACGAAGATAATTGGGCCGATTTCCATTTGATAAGAAAGCTTCTTTAAACTTTCCGTGCGCATCTTCATTTGCACTTCGATGGATTGTCTTTGCAAAGCTTGAAAGCGGGGTTCCAGTTCTTTTTGAAGATCCAAACGTCGGCTGACGCGATTTTCGGGCACTTCGTCGATGGTCTTTTGTAAACGATCGAGTTCGGACTGCACTTTTTTGCCTTCAGATTCTATGTACTCGATGCGGGTCATGGTGTTCTTGAGCTCGGCAGAGGTGCTTTGAAATGCGAACGAAAGATATCCGAAGATTCCCATCGAAGTGATCAGCATCAAAATGCCGACGGCCGCGCTCATGTAGAACTTCATGATGAAGTGCATGCTGGTCCAATTGCGATGTAAGAAGCTGGCCGAAACCATCTTGGCCAATTCCAGCGCGGTGCCCATCACTAGTACGGCCATCGGCGCACCCGAGAAGAGCTTCATCAATCCTGAAACAGAAAAGTACGCACCGGTGACCGAGACAACTAAGGCGGAGATTCCTAAGAAGATGATATACGCGACATTCATACGGAATATATCGGCAGACGGCCCGGACGCCTGAACGGCATCCAGACCTAAGCACAGGGACTATTTTCGTTCGATTTTAACAGACTTCAGAACTACGTTTTCGACGGGCTTATCGCCAGGTCCAGTTTTCGTCTTCGAAATTTTCTCGACGATGTCGTAGCCTTCGACAACTTCGCCAAAAATGGCGTGCTTGCCGTCCAGCCAGGGGGTAGCGGCCACGGTCACGAAGAACTGACTGCCACCGGTGTCGGGTCCAGCATTGGCCATCGACAAAATGCCGGGCTTGCTGTGTTTCAACTTGGCATTGAATTCGTCTTTGATTTTAAAGCCTGGACCGCCGGTGCCGTTGCCCGCGGGGTCACCGCCCTGAAGCATAAAGTTTGGAATCACGCGGTGAAAGATCGTCCCGTTGTACATCGGCTTTTTTTCTTTCTTGCCGCTTTTGGGGTCGGTCCATTCGGTCGTGCCTTCGGCCAGACCCACAAAATTTTCGACGGTCTTGGGGGATTCCTCATTAAATAGTTTTACTTTGAAAGTTCCCATCGAGGTTTCCATAACTGCGATCATTTGCTTTCCTTTCGGTTTTGCTTTTTCTTCTTTTTTATCAGCTTTAGCTGAGTCGGCCGCCCAGATATTGGCGGATACGAGCAAAAGAAGAGCACTCATTGCGATACGATACATAGCGCCTCCTGAAGACGGATAATTGAAGGTATATTGGTCATGATTCGCCCGAGCTTCAATCTTTCCGGCGGCCTGACGAAGCGCAGCACGATCTCATAATGAGAATCCTATTTTTCGTTTCATAATGGGAAGGACTTCCGGTCTTGAAAGTGATTCGCCCTAAAGAGCGATACAATCTTGGCTGATGGGGGTTCCATGGGTTGGCTCAAGCGGTGTTCCGTCTTCCTATTCTTTTTTTCAATTTCGACCTTTGCGCAGGAATACGTTCCGGGCGAGATCATCGTGAAGTTAAAGGGGCAAGGTGGCTCGGGCGCGGTGATGAGCAAGGCCGTCGCAAAGTTCTCTAAATCGATGAATGTGCAAGAGCAGTGGACGGGCCTGAATATGGCACGCTTCCAATTGAACAAGGGTCAGACTGTAGAGCAGGCGGTCAGCGATCTTAAAAAAGATCCCGACGTCCTTTACGCGGAACCGAATTATATTTTTCGTAAGTCCAGCGCTACAGGTATGCACCAGTCATTTAATGCCGATGAAATTCAAGCGGCTGCGGTTAGTTCAACCGGCACCACGTTAGCTACGGGCGCGCCGATTGGAATTCAAAGTATTTGGGATCGATCAAGCAACGCGGCCCCTGCGCAAAGACCCATCGTCGCTATTATCGATTCCGGTTTGGATATCAATCATAAGGTCCTAGTTCAGTCCGGCGCGTTGTGGACCAACGCGCGTGAAATTCCCGGCAATAAGGTGGATGACGACGGCAATGGCTACGTGGATGACGTCAATGGATTCAATTTTGTCGCGAACACCGCACAAATTTACGATGACGACGGTCACGGGACTCATTGCGCGGGCATAGTCTTGAGCATGGATCAAAATATTTACGTGACTCCTCTGCGCCAATCTAAGGTTTTGATTATGCCGCTGAAGTTTTTGGACAGCGCCGGCGCCGGCGCAACTTCAAATGCGATTCGCGCGATTTACTACGCGGTCAATAATGGTGCTACGGTCTTAAATAATTCTTGGGGTGGACCGTCCTATTCAGAAGCTTTGCGCGAAGCCATTGCCTTTTCGTATTCGAAAGGTGTTTTGTTCGTCGCGGCCGCCGGAAATGCAAAAAATAATAACGACGCGGCTCCGACCTATCCGGCGAACTATGACGTTCCCAATGTGATTTCGATTGCGGCGACGACGGACCATGACGATCTGGCTCCGTTCTCGAACTTTGGGGCGACTTCGGTCCACTTGGCTAGCCCAGGGGTCTATATCTTAAGTATGCTGCCTAACAACACGTTCGGAACTTCGAGCGGCACCAGTATGGCTGCACCGTTTGTTGCGGGGGTGGCCGCGCAAATCAAGCTAGAATCACCCGCGATGTTGGCCTTCCAGATGAAGTCGATTCTGATGACGCAAAAAGCGCCGGTGGGAAAATTGAGTGGCAAAGTCTTGTCGGCGGGACGTCTCGACGCTTACCAAGCCGTGACTTACGCGATCACCGCGCGGGTTGAAACCACGCAGCCGGGCTTTGACCTGACTGCGGGCCGTGAAATCGCTGCGGCCACCGGCGGTTGCGCCGCTTCGAAATCATTGCAGAATGAAATGAATCCGTTTAGCGCGGCGGCCATTGTCGCTTTACTGTTGGCGCAAATCGCCGCCCTGGTGATTATGCGTTTGCGCGCTTCGAAGCGCGTGCCGGCCACAGAGCAAGAATAACCCCGACCGCGGCACCTCCCAGATGAGCGAGATGCGAGACCGAAGAAACGCCTCCCACCTGCGCGAAGGCGCCCGCGATCTCCTTTAAAAGATAGAGTCCGCCGAAGAATAAGGCGGGCACCGTGAACATGCGAAAGAAAATCATAAATACGAAGCGGCGGTAGGGAAATCGAATCAGATAGTAAGCGATTAAACCACTGATTCCTCCGCTCGCGCCGACGCCGGGAGTATGCGCGAGCCGCGGATCCATAAATCCCGCGATCACATCCCCCAAAAAGGCCGCGCCAAATAACAAGAGAAGGTATTTGACCTTGCCCAAGTTGTCTTCGACGTTATCGCCAAAAATCCAAAAGAAATACATATTGAAAAGCAAATGCGCCACTGAGCCGTGAATAAAAAAAGAAGTGAAGGCCGTGATTACGTTCTGCGGAAACGGTTGATTGCTGAAGTAGCCGAATTGCGCCAAAGCGTATTCCATATTGGTGAACGCAAGAAGACTGCTGACCGAACAAATGAAAATCATCGTCCATGTCAGCCACGGCGTGCGATGAAAAAAATCATTGTCCTGCTCTACTGGTAAGCCGATTAAGGTCACCAGAGTTTTCGTTAAGGGAATTTTGGTGGCTGCGCCGAAGTCCATCACACGCTCTGTTTCGAGGCTCGAGAGATCTTGTCCCTCGCCGCTATCCAGCCACAAGACTTCGCAGCGCCGACAGAGATCCAGTTCCATGTTACGGACGCCGTGGTCCCGTAATAGCATTTGCATGGGTGCACGGCAGTGCGAGCAAATAAGAGTTCCGGTCGGAGCATGTTCCACGCCCTTCCATAAAGTCTCCACTTCATCGGCGGGCATAAGTTTTTTAAGGACCGGAAACTCGATCGCGAAGCCGAAGCATTTGGTGCACGAATAGCGCATGACGTTTCCAGATTCGCGCTTGACCAGTTCTTTGGCGCAACGTGGGCACGCTGGCCTAACCATCTTTGCGCCCAGGCTTTAGGAATGCACTTTTTTCGAGCTTCTGAAGTTCACTAATTTTTTCTCTGAGCAAAGCTTGCAGCGCCGAACGTAGGTACGGTTCAATTTCAGTGTCCGCGCTTCCGGTGTTGGAGACAATTTGAGAGTACAACTTGTGGGTTTCTGGATTCACGGTAAGGGTTACGCGATGTTCGCCGAAGTAATCGTCCAGCAGATCGCGAATAAGCCCGCTCAGATTCACGCCCGCTTTAGCTAAGCGTTCGTATTGATCTTCGCGAATCATTAAGCTAATTCGCTTTAAGGGCTTCTCCATCTTAACCTCCAGAAGTCAGTCTATATACTCGTATATCGGCATATAGCGCTTTACATATAATTGCGCCTCATATCGAGACGGTATGTCAATATGCATATACATGTGCTAGAAAGCATACTAATATGTATGTATGCACAGGGGGTTCACGATGGATGCGGGTATGAGAATGCAGATGGGTGGAGAAGGTTACGACGGCTTGTCCCTCGCTTAAGGCGCGGGCACTTTGTCTTTAAACCGGGGAAGTATCCCGGCGTAGTCTTCCACGTTCCAGAAAGTTACGGATTCAATGCGATGGCCTTGCACGTAGATCAGATCGTTAGCGCCATCGCCTTGATTCACGGTTTCTAAAGAAAACAGATAACTCTTCTCCGCTTTGCCTTCGGGCGTTCCGCTCAGCAAATAGGCGCGAAACGTGTTCCCAGAAATCATCACGACCGTAAGCAACGGCGGACTGAAGCCTTCTTTTTTGGGATGGTTCACGATCATCGCCAAGTCGTCCAAGGCTTCCATCGGAGAGACCGGGCAATATTTTTTTCGCAACTGTGGCAAAGTCATCATAGTGATTTCAAGTCTAAGCTGCGCCTCGATCGCGGGCTAGATTTTCGAAGTCCGACTGGACCTTGGTCGTTAATCCGAAGGCGTACTCAAAACGCTGCGGCGTTATTCCGATCATTATATTCCGGAGGTTCAATGAACAAGTCAGCTAGCGCGAAGGTCACCAGTATAGATTGGCGCCAAGAAACGGGTCCACTGAAGGCTCTCTTGCTGGACACCGAGGTGTCCGAGATCATGGCCAATAGTTGGAATGAAATATTCGTTGAGCGCAACGGTCGGATTGAAACGGCGAAGGAACATTTCGGAAGTCCTACCAACTTCGCCCAGTGCATTCAGTCACTTTGCGTGTTTGCCGGAAAAGAAGTGAACCGTCGTAGTCCTTTCTTAGATGCACGTTTGCCTGACGGCTCACGTATGAACGTGGTTGTGCCGCCCGTATCGTTCGGCGGTCCCGTACTTACGATCCGTAAGGCCATTAACTCTTTGATGGATTACCGCGCGCTGATCGAACGTGGAGCTCTCACCGACAAGGCCGTTTATTTTTTGAATAAGCTGGTGGATGCTCGCCAAAACATCGTGATTACGGGCGCTAGCGGCAGTGGTAAGACGACGTTGTTGAGCGTGCTCACCTCCTTTGTCGACGGAGCCCAGCGCCTAATCGTGGTTGAAGACACCACGGAAGTTAAAATCCAGGTGAAAAATTTCGTGCGGATGGAGGTCCCCCAAGTCGGGCTGGGCGAGGAAGAAGTGACGATGAAGGATTTGTTGCGCAATGCTTTGCGTATGCGTCCCGACCGTTTGATCGTGGGGGAGTGTCGGGGTAGCGAAACCATCGATATGATTTTGGCCATGAACACGGGCCACGAGGGCAGTATGACCACGATTCACGCCAACTCGGCGATCGATGGACTGACCCGGATGGAATCGATGGTCCTTCATTCAGGGACGCAGTTACCGCGATCCTTGATTCAGCAGAACATAGCGACCACCATTCAGTTCGTGATTCACGCTGATCTGGGTCCAGATGGGAAGCGCCGCTTGGACGAAGTACTCGAGATTCGTGGTTGGGAAAACGGAAACTACGTGACCGCGCCGATCTTCAAATGGAACGCAAAGGACGGTTTGGTCTCGACCGGTGAAGTCCCGCAGATCGCCGGCGAAAAGGCAGTTCCGGGAGTGAAATTCCCCGACCGATTTTTTGAACCGTCAGTGAAGGTAAAATTCGGAAAGTAAAGAATGGGTTAAAGATGGGCCACTCCAACGGGGAGTTGAAGTGGCCCGGGTAAAGGTCTCGGGACAAGAGACTTGGGATTTGGGACAGAAAAGGCTCGGGACCTAGCTTTCTTTTGCACCCGCTTTTGCGGTCAGCGTAAGGATCAGAGCCACCATCAGTCTTTTCAAGATAAATACTTTCACAACAACCCCCTGTGATTCCAATCTACCGGTTTGGGGCTAGTTTCTCGAATGACAAAAACATCCGGTTTAGATTTATTTTCGTGTTTCAAAATGAACCAGATTCTTAGGCTTTCTATTTCGGTGGGTTATGTCAGCCGTGGACTTTTCCGATAACTCAGGATGTCTGTCAAATACCAAGAGCTACTACAAAGTTGTGAAGATCTGCTACGCACGGGTAAAGTGGGAAAAGCGGCCCACCTTGTGGCGGACTTGAACTTGGCCAAAGTGCCGCGTGAGTGGCGCTTGCCCTTGGCTAAGATTTGTCGCCGCGCCGGCCACACTTCGTTGGGGCTCAAACTGCTGACGCCGGTGATTCTTTCTCCGCAGAAAAAATTGAGTACGACACCGACTCCGCACGAAATCACCGAATATGCCGTTTTGATGCAAAGGAATGGTTCGGTCGACGAAGCCTTAAGGTTATTGGACAAGGTGGATGCGAACGTGGTGCCCGACGCCGAACTTTACCGTGCCTTCTGCTTTTTCAATCGTTGGGATTACTTAGGTGCGATACCGCGTTTGGAAAAGTTCGTGGCCATGTCCTCGGAAGGTTATTCGAAGTTAACGGGCCAAGTGAACTTGGCGGCGGCCTTCGCCATGACCCAAAAGCACGAGTCGGCGCTAGCGATCTTGGCCGAGGCTTCTTCGGCGGCCAAGTCGGGCGGCCACCTTCGGCTTGAAGCCAATATTCTGGAAATTTCGGCTCAGGTTTTTCTGCAGATGGATCAGATATCTAAGGCGTCCGAACATCTAGATCAAGCCGTTGTCTTGTTGGATTCGTTAAAAGTGCATGACTCTGTCTTCATTCACAAATGGCAGGCGATTCTTCAAGCGAAACGGGAAAACTCAGTAGCCCCATTTCGCGACTTAAAAGAGCATGCGCGGCGCACTCGGTTTTTCGAAACTGTGCGCGAGGCCGACTTGTATTCACTAAAGATAGAATTTAATCAGCAGACCTTTGAACACTTGCTCTTTGGTACACCCTACGTTGACTACCGCACCCGCTTACAAAATGAAACGGGTGTGCATCCGTTGGCAAAGTCCATGTTGCACGGTGATGAGCGGGGTCCCGTTATGAATTTGGAGACGGGCGAGCTGAACGGTAAGGAAATCATCAAGGCCGGGGGGAAGGTCCACCAGACGCTTTCTGTTCTTCTTCATGATTTCTATAAGCCGGCGAAGGTGGGGACGCTGTTTACGGAAATTTTTGTCGGCGAATACTTTGATATTTTTTCTTCGCCCGACCGGATTCACCAATTGCTTAAGCGCACGCGCCAATGGTTGCACGCGGCGAAACTCCCGTTAGAAATTGTTCAGCATCAGTCCTCGTATAGTCTGGAATTCATGGGGCCCCTAGCCTTTAAACTGAATTTAGTTCGTGGAACCAGTGACTGGTTTGATATTCAGGCGCAAAGGGCGGCTCAAATCCTGAGACAAGACGTCGCCATCGGCGGCGGTGATTTACGCCAGGCCATGGGAATGACCGAAGCCGAATACAAACGCTATCTGAAATGGGCCCTCGAAGAAGGTAAGATCACGCGCGTGGGTGGCGGTCGTTCGACGTCTTATAAAGCCGCTTAGTTGCTAATGGCAGGCGCGCCGGTTGAGATGGGGGCGCCTTTTCATATATTCCTCGAGCGTGGCTGACCCGGGGTTTCCATGCTCATACTTCCATTTTGCCGCATCAAACATGGCCATAAAGTTTAGCTTTGCATTCACTCGGCCCTGGGGATTGAAAGAATATAGACTCGTTCCGTCGCTTTCGCCTGGAAAGCGAATCGAAGGAAAGAAGCCCGAAATATAAAACAAAAAAGTTTCGGCGAAGTCTTCGACGGCATTGACCGAAGCATAGACGGATACAAAACTGCCTTTAGCGATAAAAGCTTGGTACATGGGTACGGCTTGGGACACGTGTAGCTTCTGTTCTGCCGGACAATCATAGTAGCAGGGCACATAGTCGCCGAAATAGCGATCTTCAGGACGGATTGTTCCATCCGGCGACCAACCGATCGAGGCCCATAATCCCGTGAGTCGCGGTTTGCATTCTGCGCTTTCGGTGTCGTCTTCCATGCACTTTTCACTATTTGGGATTTCATACTTCACGAATCTCTGGGCCCAATCCAACAGATGACCGAATTCATGAATCACAATATCAATTAATAGTGGGTTGGCTCTGGTTCCAACGTATTGGTAGTCCAACTGTGGGATCTGATTGGAAAGCGGATCATCCATTTTGAATCCGAACAAAGTTTGTTCTTTGCGGTTAAGCCATTCCGAAAGGCTATAGTTGCTTTGGAAAACCTTTTGGCGGCTCAAGCCTAGGACGTTTCCATTCAGGCGTACGCGCTCAACATTATTTTTATCGCGAAAGACCTCGGTGAAACGACTGGCGTAGGCCGAGGCGTAGAACTCCTCTTCGATATAGATCTTGCGGAGATGGCAAAACATTTTGCGCAACTTGGGCGGAAGTTCGTCGTGAACTTTCTGTAGTTCGATAACAAAGGGCGTTTCGCCGCCAAGACATCGGCGCAGTATTCTTGGGTCGTTCTCTTGACCCTCGCTTAGGGGAGCCACTCGGCAAGTCACCGCGCGGATATTCGCACGGCAATCTTTGGCCGGCGACCACGAGCGTGGGGTAGCACCAGCGAACGACGACAGCACTAAAATGGTGAAGATAACTATCAGCCGACCCATGATTTTCCTTGTGAGGCAACTGTGTATCATGGCGCTGGTTCGGGTGGGAGGGGCCCCTGGCGACTCTTCATCGTTGTCTAAAGAGTAGCCACTTGTTTATTTCGGCAGGTGATCCGCGCAGTCCATAAGGCGACCCATGGCACAATGCTTGCGGAAGCTAACCGAAATCACATTCCAGATGTCGGCGTTGCGCCGGCGGATCTCTTGCGGTTGTTCTGTGTCCTCGAGTCCTGCGGGGCCGCGGGTTCGCGGAGAAAAATCTTGATTTCGGTCGTTAGAAAACATGCGGCCAAACATCCGGGGCGAGGAGCCACCGCCACCGCCGCCGCCACCCGCGGAGGGGGCCTCTAGGCGGAAGTTCTGCGGCAGATCCGAGGGCGGTTCGACTTTCACTACGGGATCGAGGCTCGCCCCACCCACGCTGGGATTGAAACTGCCGGTACTGCCGAAGGCGCTCCCACCGAATCCGCTCCCGGCGCTAGCGCTCGCCGCGCGCGCGGGGGTGAGTGACGCTCCTGGCAGATTGCTGGCATTCACGCCGAGCGCCGCGGCTAATTTTTTGCGAGCGGCTAAATTTTTCTCCGCGAGTTTGTTGAATCCCGCGCGGCCGATTTCTTCCTCTTCGTCAGGCGACTTGTCAGCCGCAACCGGACCCGCGGCGGCCGCGGTGTTTGCGGCTGCCTTTTGTGCTCGCTGCTCGGAGGCACTGGACGGTCTTTCCTGAATGGCTTGACCCGGCGGCGGCTGCGGATTCAGGTTCATAAAGGCTTTGCCTAGGGCATCGATTTTTTCTTGTCGGCGTTCTTCACGTCGCTTCTCGCGACGTTCTTCCTTGGCCTGCTCGGGTGTGCTTACGGCCTGAGCCGTCGCGGCTTGCGAGTTAAACCTCGAGGAAGTCGATGCCGGCGGTGGTGATGTTTCACGAGTTCCACCGCTGGCTGTAGGAAGGCTGGGGATCGCGGGGCTACCGGTCGCTCCTTCGGACTTTTGACCGGCCATCCGATCCTCGATTTTGTCGTTGTTGTTGCGGTCATTGCGGGCCTCTTCTAGAATGTTTTGGTGCCTTTTACGAGCCTCTGATCTTAGCCCCTTACATGTATTTGCCCTTTGAGGATTTGAACCGCAGGCGCTCACACAAGCTGTGGCCGCACTCATGCAGGATCGAGAGAGCCTACTAGACTCGGCCACTCCACCAGCGACGGCACGATTAATTTGACCAATGGTTTGCCGGGCACTTCCACCGGCTTCTGAATTCCCCGAGCCTCCACCGCTGCGGGAGGGACTCAAATAGGAATTGCACGTGCTCGCGACGCTTTCAGAGATTTTAGCGCAGCCGTCGGCGACAGCTGCGCCGCCTCCAGCTGGAGTGGGGGGGTTAGTAGGTTCGCTTTCGCCGGACATTGCGGGGTTCTCCGGAGGACTCGCCGGTGCGGCGAAAGCCGTAAGACCAAAAACCACAGTGACGTAAGTCATGACGAATAAAAATTTGCGGGACATACTCTTGAGTATACGGAGTCTGATGGGAGCTTTCCATTCGGGTGGGAGGGTTGTCTCAACATGAGGCAAGGTTTTTTGCGGCGTGAACCATTACGGTTCAAAACCCAAAGCATTTTGTTTTAAACAAATG
This sequence comes from Pseudobdellovibrionaceae bacterium, assembly GCA_040381635.1. Taxonomy (GTDB): domain Bacteria; phylum Bdellovibrionota; class Bdellovibrionia; order Bdellovibrionales; family UBA1609; genus JALHOQ01. The sequence goes on along the minus strand of JBEIHA010000038.1, from coordinate 2,452 downwards.
GTTAGATCGAGTTTATCGTCTTTCGCAATCCTGGGTTCGCGGTTAGGTTGACGGGTTACATTGCATAATCCCACATCAGAAAGTGACCTCCATCTATGAAGACCTTCGAGAATTTCTTCGAGCGCATTATTTTTGCCAGCCGCTGGGTGCAGGCACCCATATACGCCGGGCTGATCGTGGGCTCGGTACTTTATACCTATAAATTTATGGTTGAACTGATTCACCTGTGCATGACCATAGGTGAAATCAAGGAAGAACTGCTGATGCTCGGGATACTCACCCTGGTCGACATTTCCATGGTTTTAAATCTATTGGTGATGGTCATCATCGGTGGTTACGCCACTTTCGTCAGCCGCATGAATTTGCAGGATCACGAAGATCGACCCGACTGGCTTGAAAAAATAGATGCAGGCACACTGAAAGTGAAGTTAGCCGGCGCTTTGGTGGGGATATCTGGCATTCATTTGCTAAAATCGTTTATCAATATCACCAACAAAGATTTCGAGCAGGTGAAGTGGCAGGTTGTGATCCATGTGGTGTTTTTGTTCTCGACGCTGATGTTGGCTTATACGGAAAAAGTTTTGTATTCGTCACGTAAGCCAGTCGCTTAAAGAAGATTTCACACAAAAAAAGACCCGCCAAGCGGCGGGTCGAACCAGTTAAATCTTCTGACCCTTCATCGCGACGTCGAAGCGGTCAAGCATCATCACTTTATTCCAAGCGCGAACGAAATCTTCCGTGAACTTTTGCTTAGCGTCCGTGGCGGCGTAGACTTCCGCGATCGCACGCAATTCGGAATGCGACCCGAAAATCAAATCGATCGGAGTTGCTGTCCACTTCAGGTCGCCCGATTTGCGGTCGAGACCTTCGTAAACACCCTCGGTCGTCTTCGACTTCTGCCACTTGGTCGACATATCGAGCAAGTTAACGAAATAGTCGTTCGAGAATTGACCTGGCGCCTTCGTCAATACGCCATGTTTCGATTGACCAGCGTTCGCGTCGAGCGCGCGCAATCCGCCAATCAAGACGGTCATTTCCGGAACGGTCAGGTTCAGCTTAGCTGCGCGGTCGATAAAAGCATCCAGCGGCGCCAAGTAATGACCAGGCGAAATGAAGTTGCGGAATCCATCGGTCTTGGGTTCAAGAACGGCAAATGACTCGACGTCTGTTTCTTCCTGCGAGGCATCCATACGACCCGGCGTGAACGGTACTTTTACATTTATGCCGGCGTCCTTAGCTGCCTTTTCGACTGCGGCGGTTCCGCCCAGAGCAATCATGTCGGCCATCGAGATTTTACGGCTGCTGCCCTTATTGAAGTCCGAAGCAATTTTCTCAAAGGCCGCGAAGACCTTCTTAAGTTCCTCGGGATTGTTGACGGCCCAGTCTTTCTGCGGAGCCAGACGTAGACGGCCACCATTGATGCCGCCGCGTTTATCGGTGGCGCGGAAGGATGCAGCCGCCGCCCACGAAGTACGCACGAGTTCAGGAATCGACAGACCGGATTCTAAGATTCTCTTCTTAAGGCCGTTGATGTCGGATTCAGAAACCAATTTCGCAGGGGCAGCGGGAATCGGATCTTGCCACAGAAGATTTTCCTTCGGCACTTCCGTACCCACGTAACGAGCGCGCGGGCCCTTGTCACGGTGAGTGAGCTTAAACCAGGCTTTCGCGAAGGCTAGTTCAAACTCTTTAGGGTTTTCCAAGAAGCGCCGCGAGACTTTGCGATAGGCTGGATCTTCTTTCAAAGCCAAATCGGTCGTGAACATAATCGGCGCGTGGCGCTTCTTAGAATCATGCGCATCCGGAACGGTGTTCGCAGCCGCGTTTCCTTTGGGAATCCACTGGGTCGCGCCGGCGGGGCTTTTCGTTTTCACCCAGTCAAAGGCAAACAAGTTCGCCAGGTACATCATCGAAAACTTTGTGGGTGTCGCGGTCCAAGCGCCTTCTAAGCCGCTAGTGATGGTGTCTTTACCAACGCCGCTGCCGCATTTGTTCTTCCAGCCGAAACCTTGTTCTTCAATGGTTGCGCCGGCGGGAGCTTCCGAAATACATTTTTCCGGGCTCTTAGCCCCGTGTGCTTTACCGAAGGAGTGTCCGCCCGCGATCAAGGCGACGGTCTCTTCATCGTTCATGGCCATGCGTCCGAATGTTTCGCGAATGTCTTTGGCGGCGGCCAAGGGATCGGGCTTTCCGTTCGGGCCTTCAGGGTTGACGTAAATTAAACCCATTTGCACGGCGGCCAACGGTCCTTTGAACTTGTGACCGGGCAAACGGCGATCGTCGGCCAAGAACTTTTTCTCAGGTCCCCAGTAAACCAGGTCGGCTTCCCAAGCGTCGCGACGTCCGCCGGCGAAACCGAAAGTTTTAAAGCCCATCGATTCCATCGAGACATTTCCGGTCAAGACCATAAGGTCCGCCCAAGAAAGGCTTTTGCCGTATTTGGCTTTTACGG
>JBEIHA010000037.1:0-15539 GCA_040381635.1 Pseudobdellovibrionaceae bacterium | reverse complement strand
GCTTTAACTAAGGAGGATTTTTTGAAAATGACATTCGCAATTTTTGTGGCACTTTTATTCTCGCTCCAAGCCTACGCCCAAAATTGAACCAAAACCACTCTTGAAGAAGCGATTTTGATCATTCGAAAATTTAGCACTGGTGAAAAAGTGATACGCTTGTATGAGCCGACGAATAGTGTGTGGATTTCACTTCCCGACGGCACAGAACTCGAGGTGAAAAAAGGTATTGTTCAAGTGGCCAATTCAGTTTGCGACACGGCGACAATTAGACCCGCGGGTGAGTATGCGCTTTACTGCATCGCCCGCGCGTACTAGTTCCCAAAAAGGGTGCCAGGCCCTCTGCTCGGATATTTAATGATAGAATAAAAGATCCCATTTCAGTGACGAAATGTTCCCCTGAATAGTGGCTGGCACCTGATCAGTTGAAGCGATTATCTAACCCTTGTTTGCTAAACTAGCGCTGTTCGTCAATTAACTGACCTCAAACAAAGAAAATGTCCGCTATAAAATGCGGGCATTTGTGTCTTAAATCCCTATCAATGCAAATCGGAACCTGGAACCCATTTTAATTTGGTGTCGTGAAAGTAACCTAAAAGCGCAAATTTTTCTGTGGCGTATGCAACCTTTTGATTGCGCTTTCTTGTGCGGAGAAAGTATATGCAACCTAGAAGTTGCACATAAAAAAGGGAGAGTGAGATGGCCGTCCATGCCGATGTTGAGGTAGTAGCTAAAATATTCGCGGCGCTTGGCAACTCCACGCGATTAACGTTGGTGAAGCGTTTGGCGACAGTGGAAACGTTTGGAGGCCAATCCATTAGCGAGCTTGCAGAAGACACAGGGCTTTCAAGACAGGCGATTACGAAACATCTCGAAGTACTTGCTGATGCTGGAATAGTAAGCCGCATGAAGCCCGGCCGCGCAACCTACTTTGAATTGAAAAGTGAACCGGTCAGCCACGCCATGGGTGCGCTCGCGGTAGTTGTGAAGCAGCGGTTGCGGGCCGAGCAAGAGTTGAAAGTATTGCTGAGGCGAAATGGCCTTCGCTAAAAGCGCCAGCCACGTTTTGAAGTGCAAGCTCAAGAATCACTTCAAAAATGCACGCGGAGCCAGCGCCGTTGCGCTGAGCTCCAGTTTGAGTTCATACACCCAATCATGATTGTGAACTTTCCTGACGGTCTACGAGAGGCGGTCGGTCTCGGCTGGCGCTACCTCCGATGTTCTAGAACCTTCCTCTAGACTAAATTCCCAGCCTTAAACTCAGCGACCAGTTTTTCGGCGCCACGTAACGAAAAGGTGATGATCGAAAAGGTCGTCGGTTTGTCGTTCGAAGACGTGAAGATGCTGGCATCCGCCAAATACAAATTCGGCGCGTCATAGGCGCGGCCCCATTTGTCGGTGACGAATTTCTTTGGATCATTTCCCATGCGTGCGGTGCCGGATTCGTGCAGCGATGTACCCGGAAGCTCAGGTTGACCCGTACCCCAAATTTCGCCGCCCGAGGCCTTAAAGATCCGCTTCGATTCTTTGATGGCGTGTTTGAACATATTCAATTCGTTTTTGCCCCACTGAAAATGAAAGCGCGCAGCAGGGATGCCGTACTTGTCCTTAACCACCGGGTCGATATCAATAAAGTTACCGGGGGAGGGAAGCGAGGGCGCTTGCGTGTAGAAGCTTATGGGGGTTGGGTAAATTTCGCGAATTTCTTTTTTGAATTTTGAACCAAAGCCTTCGAGCCGATCATGAAACGACGGAAAATTCCCGCAGCCGCCACCAACGTACATGGCGTAGCCGCGTACAAAGTTTTCTTCGCGCGGTTTTTTGAGATTCTGCCAACGTGGAAGCCACGCGATCGTATTGTCCGAAACATTGTCAGGAAACGGCTTGCTGCCTTTCAGCTGCGGAAGCATCCCGTAGACCGTGGTGCCGTAAAGTTGATCGCAAAGATTTTTCCCCAACTGGCCGCTCGAGTTGGCGAAACCCGCAGGATAACGATTGGACTTGGAATTCAACATGATTCGCGTAGTTTCCGAATTGCCCGCGGCCAACACCACGGCTTTTGCCAAGACTTTCACTTCTTGTTTCGAATCACGATCCACGTAGGTCACACCGGTGGCGCGACCGGTTTCATTGGTTAGGACGTTCTTCACCAAAGCATTGTAACGGAGGTCCACGTTGCCGGTAGCCAGGGCCTGCGGCAGCATGCGCCAGGGACTTGAATAAAAGGAGCCCGCTTCGCAGCCGTTGCTGCAGTTGCCACAGAAATGGCATTTGGGAAATCCGGCCACGTCTTCAGTTAACTGCGCGATTCGATCCGGCAGGTAGGGCAGACCGATTTTCTTGCAACCCGCTTCCAAAATCTTGTCGAGGCAGCGGAATTTGAACGGCGGCAAGTACTCGCCGTCGGGATTGCTCGGCCGGTTTTGCTGGCTGCTGGCCACGCCGATCATTTTTTCGACGCGCGAATAGTAGGGGGCTATTTCTTCGTAAGTCACCGGCCAGTCGACGTCGACGCCGTCAATGGAGCTGGCGCGAAAATCTATATCGGCGAAACGTGCACTCGAACGTCCCCAGAAATTGGTTTTTCCGCCTTCGACCAACAGTTTTGGCCAAAACCATTTGGTTCCGGGACCGGTCGTGTGCACCAGTTCACGCTCCCAAAGATTTTGGCCGTATTCGTTGTCCATAAAACCGCAGGCATGCTTCGCCGATTCAGGATTGTTGAATCCGCGAAAGGGCATATCGAAAGGCTGGCGATGATTGCGGTAATCCTTGCTGCGGTCGAGCTTGCGGCCCCCGTTCAGCGCGCAGACCTTTAAGCCTGCCTCAGCCAAAGTTCTCACCGCGATTCCCCCGCCGGCGCCGGTGCCGACGACGATGACGTCGTAACGCTTTTCGGATTTCATGCGTTCACCTTGTTCAGGTGTTTGTGTTCGGGATCATCCACGTGGGGGCATTCGGGGCCAGTCGAGTACGTGAGCAGTGTTGGAACGCCTAAGGCTTCCATTCCGGGTTTCGAAGTGTAGTATCCCATGACCGTGTAGTTGCGGATGAGCTTGAAGAATTCTTGGCCTTCTTTCTCGCTGGACTTGAATTTTGATTTATAGGCGAGCCTTTCAAGAATCTGTTCCTGCCGCTGCTTTTCGATTTCAACGAAGGGCTTTTTGTAAGTCTTGATGGAATGGCGATCTAACCACGCAAGCCCATTTCTAAAGAAAGGCTGCTTATCCACATCGTGCGAAATGATAAAATCAGTGAACTCGGCGCAGCCGGCCTCACGCGCGCCGGCGGTTTCGTCGGTGGGAATGATCAGGTCGGAGAGAACGGTCAGTAAAAGAAATTCCTTGGGTTTAAAGAATATTGGGACGTAGGGTTCTGAACTTTTCTTGTTTTGCGCTTTGTGCTCTTGATGCGCGAAAACCCAATGTTCGAAACCGGCAAACTGGCTAATGGCCGCAGCCAATGCGGTCATACGAATTGCTTCGCGCCGGTTGAAACCTTGCCCCGCCATTTAAACCCTCACTTCAATTTTTTGACCGCAACCTCGCGGAAATACAAAATATCTTTTTCGCCGTGATTTTGTAGGCCGAAGTAACCTTCATTCGGCCGCGGATCGTGGCGTAGATTTTTATCCTGATCCAAACGTTTCCGCGGGTCACCTTCTTTGTAGTCGGTCACCTTTACTCCGTTCACGTGCACGATCGTGCGTGGACCATCCAGGGTGATGTCCATCGTATTCCATTCGGGCGGGGGCTTGGCGGGCTTGGCTAGTGGATAGCTGATCGAATAGATCGAGCCCGTGTAGTACTTGTCGTCTGCGCCCCAGCGTTCGGGCTCGGCGTCGATTTGCACTTCGTAGCCGTAAAAGCAGGGCATCATGGGTTCCACCGGTTCCAGGGGAATGCGGACGTAGACACCTGAATTGTCGTTGGGGCCGCCAGTTTTAAAAACCACCCGGATGACCGCGTTGCCGATTTTTCCGCCCTTCCAGTAAAGTAGACCCATACCGCCGTAAGATTTCATTGCGCCGTTTTCAACAGTGAAGCCGCCGGGCCCGACTTGTTCCCAGCCACTTAAGTCTTTGCCGTTGAAAAGGGGCTTCCACTCCTTATTCGCTAAGGCCGAAGGAGTCTGAACTATCAGTGCGAATAACAGAAGTTGCCATCGACTTCGCAAAAACACGGGCGGTCCCTATCGCATCGGAGCTTGAGCCAACAATGGTGCTATCGCGGCGGCCTGTTCGCCCATGATTAAGTGAAATAGTCCGGGACGGATTTCCTGCTTGTCCTGAACGCCGGCGCCCTTAAGTTTTTCATTGTTCAGCCGCTGTCCGTCTTTTAATTCAACGCGCACGCGTGAGTAAGCCACGCAAGCCGCGGAAATGATGTTTTCCCGTCCACCGAGCGCGGCCAGCAAACCGGTCGCATCCATCGGCGTAGCGTAGGCGGCCGGCGTCGGCCGAAGATGTTGAGATCCACTGGCGGGTTTGGCTGCAAAACTTGCTTGCGCGCCGAAATCCGTATCTTCATCGGCCGCGATCACACGCTCCATATCGGTCTTTAGGTTTTCCGAAAGAGTTCCGAAAATGGCCTGCACGCCGTCCGCCACCATCAAGACGCCGGCGGCACCGAGAGCTTTCAATTTCGCTGCGTCGACCGCGGTCTTATCATTCACCACGACTCTCAAGCGTGTGATGCACGCGTCAAGATTCAGGATGTTCTTTGCACCACCGAAGGCCATGACGAGTTCACGCGCGCGCTCTGATCCGACGGCGATCGGGGCCTCTTCGCTTTCTGTTTCGGAATCACGGCCAGGCGTTTTCAAATTGAATTTCGCAATTGCCACTGAAAATACAGTGTAATACATCGCCGCCCAAAGCGGCCCGATCACGAAGAACCAAAGTGCGTTCGAAGACTGCGGAAATAGAACCACGAAATCAATCAGTCCGTGCGAGAAAGTCATGCCGTGTTTCATATCGAGCATAATGCAAAGAGCGTAAGCGATCGCGCAAAGGCATGCGTGCGCCAAGTAAAGCAGCGGCGCCAAAAACAAAAATGCGAATTCGATCGGTTCAGTGATGCCGGTCAAAAAAGAAGTGAGCGCGGCCGAGATCATGATACCGCCCACTTTCTTTCGGTTCTCGGGCTTAGCCATGCGCCACATGGCGATCGCGGCAGCCGGCAATCCCCACATCTTGAACAGATATCCACCGGCCAGATTCCCTGCGGTGGGGTCACCGCCGATGTAGCGAGCAATTTCACCGGTCAAGGTCTTACCGGTGGTGGGGTCAACGTATTGGCCGACCTCCATAAAGAAAGGCACGTTCCAAATGTGATGAAGCCCGAAGGGAATCAGCAAGCGTTCGACGAAACCATAAAGACTAAAGGCGGCCGTAGGATTTTCGGAAGCTGCCCACATAGAAAAACTTTGAATGCCGCGGCCAATGGGGGGCCAGACGATCGTCAAAACTAAACCAAGTCCTATGGCGGCCGTCGCGGTCAATATCGGCACCGAACGTTTGCCCGCAAAGAAACCTAAGTAGTCGGGGAGTTGAATGGTGTAGTAGCGATTGAACAGAAAAGCGGCGATCATACCGATCGCGATGCCGCCGAAAACACCGGTGTCGATCGACGGCATACCCATGATCGACTTCGTCGGAATTTCCATCGCTGTGGCGGCAGCACCCATACTGGCGAGCATAACGACGTAACCGACGACCGCACTCAATGCACTGACGCCGTCATTTTTTGCTAAACCTAAAGCAGTTCCGATCGCGAAGATCAGTGGAAGGTTGCCGAAGATCGCTCCCCCAGAGTCGGCCATGATCTGCGATAAAAACACGGGAAGGATCGAAAACTTCGCACTTCCCAGGCCTAACAAAAGTCCCGCGATGGGCAAGACCGCCACGGGAAGCATTAAGGACTTTCCGATTTTCTGCAGGTAAGAGAACGCCGTATTCGCTAGCGACATGGATTAGTCCCTTTCAATGGTCTGTGGAAAGCTTGGGGTCGGGCCGAGAGCCGGCATCAGTTGATTTTGACTTTTTTTTTCTAAGGCGCGCACTTCCGCGCCATTCTTTAGATTCAATACTTGCTTGGCCAAGGTTTCGACTTCTGTGATGGCGCATTCACGCACCTTTGATTTGACCAGCGGGATCGAGGGGAGGCTGACGCTGAGTTCGCGCACACCGAGGCCCAGCAGAATTTGAACGGCGTTCAGGTCCGAAGCGAGACCGCCGCAAACGCCCACCCACTTGCCATGTTTTAGTCCCGCACGCGCCGTCATTTCAATCAGTTTCAAAACGCTGGGGTGAAGAGCATCGACTTGCTTGGCCAGATCCTTGTGCCCACGATCCATCGCCAAGGTGTACTGGGTCAGATCATTCGTCCCGATTGAGAAAAAGTCGACTTCTTGTGCAAAGACATCAGCCATCAGTGCCGTCGACGGAACTTCCACCATAATGCCCACGGCGACGGGCGGGGCTTTCAAAGTTTGGCGTTCTTCTTCGAGAATAGCTTTGGCGTCGCGCCATTCTTCGAGGGTGGAAATCATCGGGAACATAATATGAATTTTGGCTTTGGACTTCACGCGCAGGATGGCGCGCACTTGAGTTCGCAAAATTTCCGGGCGGGCGAGTCCAATGCGGATCCCGCGCACACCCAAAAAGGGGTTTTCTTCCGGAGGCATGGGCAGGTAGCGCAAGGGCTTATCACCACCCACGTCGAGAGTTCGAATAACCAAGGGTTTCGCCCCCAAAATATCGGCGATTTCCTGGTAGACTTGAAATTGCTCATCTTCCGAAGGGGCATCGTTTCGTTCTAAAAACAGAAATTCCGAGCGTAGTAAACCCACGCCGTCCGCCCCGAGTTCAACTGCTTGGCGCGCATCTTCGGCGTTCCCGATATTGGCGGCGACTTCAATGCGAACACCATCGCGCGTGATCGCGGGCTGGTGCGAAAGCTTAAGTGCGGCTTGGCGCCGTTCTAAGTTTTCAGCTTGCAGTCGGCTGACTTCGGCTTTTTGCTCTGGCGAGGGATTGCGGCGCAATTCACCACGTTCGCCGTCGAGCACAACTTCAGTTCCGGGTTCGATATTCAAGACGGCCGGATCGGCACCTGCCAATGCCGGCAGTCCAAGCGAACGCGCCCGGATCGCGACGTGCGAAGTCGCGCCGCCGGTGGTGGTGCAAAAGCCGACGACCTTAGATCGATCGAGCTGCACGGTTTCGGAAGGCGTCAGATTTTCGGCGATCAAGATCGCGTTGTCCGGAAGCACATCGTTTTTCTTCGCTGAGGGCGGCGCCAGATGCATCAGCACGCGGCGGCTGACGTCGCGCAAATCATTGGCTCGGTTGGCTAGAAGTTCGTTGTTCAATTTCGCTAATCGACCGGCGTGTTCTTCGGTGGTCTTTCTCCAAGCGAAAGCCGCTGTTTTGCCCTGATCGATAAAGCCGTTGGCCATCGACAGCAGATCGGGGTCTTGAAGTAATTCTTGGTGAGCGCCAAAAATCGCGGCGCGGTTGGCGTCGGTTTGGCTTTTGACCTGGGCGATCAGTGCACTAAGTTCGGTCTGCGCGGTGGCGAGTGCTTTATTCAAAACTGATTTTTCTTGGGACCCATCAAGTTTCGATACTTCGGTGATCACAAAAATTTCAGTGCGCACTTGGTGCACGCGACCGATAGCGAGTCCGGGCGAGATGCCTACTCCGGTCAACACATTCGGATCATTGCTTTTTCCCGTCTTAGCTGGCTTTGCCAGCTTCGGCGCGTGAACTTCTTGTGCGTCTTCGCGAAGATCTAGGATCAAATCGCGCATCTCGCTTACGGCCTTGCCGGCATCTTCGCCTTGCGCGCGGAAGCGGATTTGATCGCCGTAGCCGATTTCGAGCGACATAAGACTGACAACACTTTTGGCGTTGCCGCTTTTTTCACCCTTCAGCACTTCAATTTCGCTTAAAAAGTTTTTTGCCATGCTCACCATCAGAGCGGCGGGGCGGGCGTGTAGACCGGCGGGCAATTGGACTTTCACCCATGCCGATTCTGCCGCGGCACCCAGTTTTTTCGATTGCACCGGTTTAAAGTGACCTTCGCCCACTTCAAACAAGACATCGTGGCCCCCACGTACCGAGCCCCCGAGGGTCATCGTTAACGAGCTTTCGCCGGGAACAATCACCATCGTGATCAACGACTTCGCTTTTTGCGCGATCAGGTCCGCGTCGAATTCGATCAATGGCTGACCCATCTTCACTTGGTCGCCCATCTTCACTTTGGGCGTAAAGCCTTCGCCTTTGAGGTTTACGGTGTCGATCCCAATATGCATCAGTACCTGTTGGCCGTTTTCGTGAGAAATCGTGATGGCGTGTTTCGAGGCATGAATCAGCGTGACGCGACCATCCATCGGCGAGCGTAGAGTTGAATCGGTCGGATCTATCGCCAAGCCGTCGCCCACCATTTTTTGTGCGAAAACGGGATCGGGCACATCCATCAAGGAAATTTTAAGTCCGGAGAGCGGTGCGATGATTTTCATTGGCGCGAAGTGTAGTGAGGGGACTCTAGAGTTGTCAATATGGGACGGTCAAACTGGGACTCATTATCCCGCTCGGACTTGCCGAAAGGCTTAGTGGAGGTTCTCATGCCCAAGACGCCAAAAAAATCAGTGAAATCTGCAGCGAAAAAGCCCGCCCTAAAGGCGAAGGCTAAACCAAAATCGAAAACCTCGGTGAAGCCGATGGACGGCGTTAAGGGATCACGCCGCGGTTTTATGTGGAAAATGCTCGAGCAAAAACAGCAAAAGCAAAAAGAAATGTCCGCGTCTGGTCTACCCAGCGTGAATCCGGAAGAGAGAGTTCGCGCCAGCGCAACTCCCCATGGTCATGCACGTTTTCATGGCCCACGTCGTCGCGTGGGCTAATCCTTATTCGCTTGAAGATCGGGCGCGCAACCCGCGCTCGCGATCTGAGCTTCGTGTTCGTCTAAAAAATTATGGAAATAGACATCCAAATGCCACGTGATGGTTTTCGAAGCCGCGGTGTGACCGTTGCGCACCCATTCGCGATTGGCGTCTTGCCGTGTCCAGCCCTGGTGAATCACGCGGTAGAGTGCAATCAAAAGGCCCGTGCGATCGACCCCATGTTCACAGTGGATAAACATCGGGCTGGCGGGCGTCGCTTGTGCCATCAGCGCCAAAGCGGTTCGAATTCCAAGGTCTTCCGTGGTTGTTTTCGGTGCGTGCGATCTCAAAGGGAAGTTGTAAAATTGGACGCCGCGCGACTCTAAATAGTTTCGTTCGAAATCAATGGAGGCGGGAAGTTCACCCTTTTGTAAGCGTGACGCGAACCAACCGATTAAAGATTGATCGATGTCTCCGCCCTGAAGGTTGATGTTCACGACGATACCCAGATCATATAGGGCATCCAAACCATCATTGCCCGTGGCGCGATTGACAGGGTTCCCGCCAGCATAAATAGCCGGCGTGACCGAACGGAATTTGCGGATGTTGCTCTTCGCCTGAGCAAGATCCAGTGCGTAAGAGAGCGGACTGCCCAAGAGGGCTAGCGCCAGAACGAGCCATATTGTCTGTTTCATGGAACTTTCCTAACCTGCTTTGTCAGGGCTGGTCGAGTCTTCGCTGGCCCCTATGTAAGAATTCGTTAGGTGGCCCCGAAAATCGTCGCTTAGCGGGTGGCGGGGGGCGGTTGCGCCTTTGATCCCTTCACGCTTTCAAAGTCTTTGGTCACCGCCGACCAATCCATTTCTATGGAATCTCTACACCGAGCGACGACGGAATCGCCGATGTACCTCGGTGAACCCACCGCAATCAACTCACGAGTCAATTTGCGGACATTTTTATCTTCACCGACTTCGACCATATGGTTGTGATTCGAATCCAGTTCACCCAACAGTTTTTCTAATCCGCTGGCGCGAAGGTCCCCAACTGTTTTTACGCTTTGGAACTTTTCCTTTACCTCGCGTATTTTTGGTAAGACCGATTTACCCACTTCACCCGCATCGACATAGGCCTTCTCAAGCATATCTAGGGCTTTCAATAATGGACCGATCGGCTGAGGTAAGGGGCTACGATAGCTAAATTTCCGAGAATCTAAGGATTGCGAAGCTAATTGACGGTGGTAGAGGTATAAGGTGGCGAAACCATCATCATCCCAGAGGCGCCGTGGCTCGCCATTGATGTCATATTCCAAAAAGATGTGGTCGCTGCTTGTGTATCGCGCTTCTTTGGTCCGTTGACCCAGACCAGTATAAAACTCACCTTGGGGTTTGAACTTTAGAGATTTGATCTTTAACGATGCACCCATGCCAAAGACATTGGAGCTAAATAAAAAAACAAGGACATAAGCCGCGAGAAACGATTTTTTTGTGACAACCACGGGGCGCGCTCCTATAATTGCGTAGAGTTCTAAATTAGGATCGCACAGTCGGGGGTTTATTGTGAAAGCTTTTTTGTTGGTCCTGTTATTTGCCATTTTACCGATAAATGTAGGGGCGACGGTGGGTTACTATGGAACCGACCTGAAGGTGATAAGTATGGACAAGGTAAGCTTCACCGTTGAGCAGGCCGGTCACCGCATGAAGGTCGACGCCAAAAAAATTCCGCCCGATTTAGCCAAAACGTGGAAGGCGAATATTGGCAAGACCTTGGAATCGACGATCCCTTTTCACGCCATACTTAGCGACGAATCCATTGCAGGTGCGAAGCCCCCCAAGGTCACTGGCCGATAGTCCCTAGACTCAGCCCCTCACGCGAATCGCCTCCTACAGGCGGCGATTCGCGTGAGGGGTCCGCCGAAGCTCACGCTCTACCTTCAAAAATTCATCTGGCGCAATTGGGCCTAGCGTTTTGGCCATTATTCATGGAATACATAACGCCATATGAACGAGATCTCTTATCCCTTGTCGATATTGGTGAAGGCGGTGGGCTTCCGTAATCTTAGCGCGGCCTCGAGCCACGTGGGCTTAAGTCAGCCGCAACTTTCGCGCATCATCGCCAAGCTGGAGGACGAACTTGGTTTCGAGTTGCTGAATCGGCAAGTGCGACGGAAGGCTTGCTGGACGGGCGAGGCTTTGAAGCTCGCTGAAATGTATCATCGTCATCACCGCAGGCTCGAATCGGCAATTAAGTCGATGCAGTCCGAAGGTAAAATGCGCACCGTGCACATCGGCACTCTGGAAGGACTGTCGCACGCCGCAGTCGAAGCGGCAGGGAAACTTTTTGAGATACCGCCGGTCGAACTGGTTACGCTCGATGTTTACGATCGCTCGGAATTGGAAGCCAAATTTTTGGGCGGCGATCTGGATTTGATTTTCACAACCCGCGTACCCGATCAAGGCAAGCCTCGCTTCAAACACCGCATCGGTTATCAGAGTGTAGATAGCGTGGACACGGATTCTCCGTACCAAGTTTTCAGCTCCTTTGAATTCAACCAGCGCCGCAAAAAGCCCGCTCCCCACACCTTGGTCAGCAATTCGCTATCGGTGCGCCGCCAGTGGATCGAAAAATTCGGCGGGCACGGCTGGCTGCCGTCGGAGCTCAGCGAAAAACCCCGGCGAGGGGCCGAAGAGGTGCTGCTGTTGGCCGGTGAATGGGTGGAAGCCCAACTTTGGGAAACCCTGATAGCGGGCATTACCTTTGCACCGTAGCCGCCTATGCAAAATTCCAAGGGCCTCCGCCGATTTTATTGGCGCTCATTTGTCATAACTTTCACGCTCTCGGTATTTTGTGCAATTCCGTCGCTGGCTTGGGCCGGCCTCACGTGTACAAAACAACTCCGCTCAAAGTTCGATCCCGTTGAGACTGCCATCGAGATCGAAGCTCAGATAACCAAAATCAACCACGAACTTTTTGATCTCAACCTCTCGAACCATCACTTGGCCAAGGATCTTAATCGCTCCAAATCCATTTTTGAAAGAATCGTCGACGAAATCGGACGCGTCAGTCTTGATACAACATCTAGAGACATCGAGAGTCTTCAGCATACGCTCGACAAAATTAGCGATCAGGTCTTTGTGATTTCCATGCGCCGAACGAATGTAGATTTCGATAAAGTCATTGAGGACCCTCGGCTCGCTAAGCCTGATTTTCTCTATCCAATTAAGAGTATGGACCCCCACTTCGTTCGAGTTTCATTTACTAAGGATGTTCTTGAAAACGTCTTTTGGTCAGAGGAGAGCACGATGGTGCGTGCGAGTGGTCTTATTATGAGTGCGCTGCTGAAGGGGCGCTTACACGCCACGAGCGGTTCGGGCGTTGAGTCCTTTATCGATTCTCGTGATGTCTTTAAAGTCAAGATTCGCGGCAGCTCTGCGGGCGCGGTGCGCGTCGCGGGTTATTTCGTCGGTACCGATTATCACATTGTCGCATGGGATGATGAGGGCAACCATACGTCTAAGACCACAGCTCGCATGATCGAAAACGTTCGCCGAGTGCGCGACCGAAAGCAGTAAATCTACTGTCTGTCTTGGTTCTTGGAATACACCGGGAAAGCTTGCAGCGAAAAGCAAAACACCGAATCGGCCTGCGGGCGATTCGCGTACTTGTTCAAGATGCGCAAATAGCTGTCGTTCAATTCTTTGCGCAGGTCCGCGAAGTCTTCCTGATGAATCGAAGCGAATACGGATAAGCTTTCTCGGCTGTCGACCGTCATATCCTGCAAAGCCATTTGCGCGAGATCCATAACTTGTGAATGCAGAGCCCGGGTGTTTTCTTCGGGCATTTGTTCGCCCGCGATCGTGACTTCTTCACTGGGCTTTAATATGCCGTCGACTTCTTTGACCAAGTTCATTTCCTTCAAGGCTTCCAGCGCCGCTTTCGCGCGATTGGCCAAGGGACGAAAGGGTGTGGTCCAGTTTTCGGTCTTGGCTTCTTGGCCTTTTTCGAGCCCGACGATTTCCATCATCGCAAAGTAAGTCCAGTCCATGATGCTTTTGAGAGCGTCCGAAGAGATGCTTGTGCCGGTCTTTTGCAGTCGCTCTTCGCTGCGGATGCGCGCGAGTTCACGCTGGGTCGGCAAGCGATGAAAGCCGGCTTCGAGCAAATCGATGAAATGCTCGGTGTTGATCATATCTAGTTTGATTGTTTGAGCGATCAGCGTGGCTTTACTTTTAGAAAGACCGTAGCGACCCTTTAGGAATTCACTTAACATCGAAGGGCTGAGTTTAAGATCGCGCGCAAACGAGCGCCAAGAGTAGCTGGGATTGCGCTTGTGGCGCTGATCATATTCGTCACGTAGATAAGATCGGGGATCTTCGGGAAATACATTCATGTGGCTGGAATAACTCGAACGCCGGACAAAACACAATCTGTTTCCCTCTCCGAACAGGACCGAACGCTACTCGGGAAGTTCTTTCATCAACTGTCTAGGAACTTGATACATTAAGGGCACCATTCGATGTGATGGTCATACTTTTGCAGCTCCGAAAGCAAGACCGATATCCGGTCATAGGTTTCGACCCCCAGGTCATGCCAGAGTTTCTTTTCACCCGCGGGCTCGGCGCCTTCACAGCGAAATCCGTTTTTAAAATCAAGCACGCGGGATTCGCCCTTATGTTGGTAGGTCACGCGTGTATTGAGCATCTTCGTCATTAGCTTCGAGCGCGAGTATTCCTGGCCCGCACGGCGGAGAAGTCGTTCGAATTTTCCGGCGACTTCTTCGTCGGTGTAGTCCGTGGAGGGATCTTCGACTTCCTCTATTTCTTCTGGCAGAGGCTCTTCGTAGTTGCGGTAATCGTTCAATCCCACGGCCAATAACTCCCTTACCGAATATTGGCGCGTGGGATCGATGCCTTTTGCTTCGCAATACATTGCAAAGGCTCGGGCCATCTGATCGGCGGGCAGGGGTTGGAAGAATACGGCTTCGAAAATTCCCGTCGTGAGAGCGCTGGAAAGCAGACGCAGATGTTCCATCCAATTGGTATTACGAAACGGTCCAACCGGGTGCGACTTACTTTGTGTGCGTGACACGGAGGAAAAATCCTCGGCGTAAAAAAGCAAATGGCGGCGGCCCTTTTTCATCACCACGTTGTAGGGCGGATTGAATTTCTTGATCTCGTCGGCTTCCATCAGCGCCGCTTCCAAGGCGGTTTTGCATTCGGTGACGTTCAAATCCCAAACTTGCGCCATCAGTTCCAGTTTGCGTTTGTCGCGACCGGCTTTTCCGCGGAAATAACTGTTCACCCGCGATTTCAGCGAAGTGGCTTTGCCTACGTACAAAACGTCTCCGCTTTTCGCGATCATGCGGTAAATTCCGGGTGCATCAGGCAAGGCCAGGCGTTTTTCGGAAGGCAGCCGGTATTCGTAGCGGCCCTTCGTCGTTTTCACCTTTAGGCTTAGCCAATCTTTGAGCTCGGGCCATTCGGTGATGCCCTTAGTTTGAAGCTCTTTAACCAGACCGCGCCAAATGTCGGCGGTGGCCCGGACGTGCTCGCTGGAGCGCTTGAGGTGGCCCACGGGATTTCCGAAGTAGCCGGCGGTGCCGCGAATATTTTGACTGGGTAAATTGGGCAGAAGCTTTTTGGTCAGGCTATGTGAACATAAAATTTCGAAGGGCAAGGTTTCAAGCCCGCCGCGGGAAAACAAATCCAGAAGAAAGGGTTTTTCGAATTGTGCGTAATGGATCACGGAAAGCGGAGGCTGTGCTAACTGATTGGCTGCCGTCTGTAAGGCGGCAAGAACATCGCAAAATTGATTTCCGCTCGACGCAAGGTCGGCATCCGTGATGCCCGTCAGCTCAGCAATTCGGTAAGGAATCTTTTCGCCCTCGGGCAACGCCAACAAAAAAGATTCGATGGCAATATCCGGCGACGCGGCCGTAGTGACGGTCCAAGCCATTTCTAAAAGCTGGCCGGAACTGGGGCGCATACCGGTGGTCTGGCCGTCTATTAAAATTACGGGTAGCTGGTCAAGTTTCATGGCTCTTCCAGAATCCTTCGATGTCACTTAAGATTTGGGTTGAGACCAGATCCTTCACGTCTGTCGGTAACCAATCCGCAGGCATCGATCGCAAATAATTTTCGTGCATAAATCTTCGGTCCATCAAAACGATCAATCCGCGATCAAAGCTGGACCTAATCACACGGCCCGCACTTTGAATCACCTTGGCCATAGCCGGGTAAGTGTAGGCATAGTCGAAGCCGTTGCCGTATTTACTTTCAAAATACTCACGTAAAAGCTCGCGCTCAAAATCAAAGGTGGGAAGAGCAGGTCCAACGATCAAGGCGCCGATCAGCATCTCGCCCGGATAATCTACCCCTTCGGCAAAGACCCCCCCTTGGACGGCCAGAATCAAAGTGGGTTGATCTTGCGCACGCAAACGATCCAGGTAGTTATCGATTTGTTCGCGCCGCATTTCACGCGATTGGCAAAGAATTTGGAAGTTGGGCAGATCCAGTTTTTCCTTCACCTTGTACAGAAAATCAAAGCTAGGGAAGAAAACGAAGTAATTGCCTTGGCGCAAGTTCACGATACGCTCGATCGCCGTTTTGATTTTGCCGTAATTGTCGGCCCGGTCTTTCAACCTCGTTGAAACTTGC
>JBEIHA010000036.1:0-15669 GCA_040381635.1 Pseudobdellovibrionaceae bacterium | reverse complement strand
TGGTTACTATTTGGCCATGACCACCTACGACCTCTCGGATGTCGAAAACGATCTGATTGAGTACGCCGACTTTGAGGAAACGGACAGCGTTTCCCGGGCCAAGCTGTTCATTACAGCGGCCAAGCGGTGGACCATCATCGCCGCGGCCGCCAGAACACCTTTGTCCATCGATGCCCGCTACCAATACCAAGAAACTGTTCGCAGCCTGAACGTCAGCTATTCGCTGTTTGAGGGAACTCGCGTGGGAACTAGCTACTGGAGAGGCTATGGACCTGACAGAGATCGAACCATAGCTGCCGCTCACGCGATCATTGGCTTCAGCAAGAAACTCTACAACATCACCGAGCTAGCGATGCAGTACGAGGACAACCAAGACGGATTTTATGGCTACAGCAAATGGGGTTATGAAGTGTTCAGGGGATTGATTCCCTATGTTCAGCTTCAATTGTCTCAAGACGATGTTGAGGTCTCGAACACGAAGAAGATCTATGGACTCGGCGTTCAGTTTTTTCCAAGACCACACTTTGAATTGTCTGGCCAATGGGACCGCATTCACTACGACAACACGTCTTCGGGCCAGGACAATCGCTGGGAAGACCGTGGGTTTTTTATTGCTCACTATTATTTCTAAAGCCTCTGCTTAAGCTCCGCCAGAATCCCGGGGATCTGGCTTTGCCAATCGTTAGGTACGACTTGCGAAAACCCGCGCCGCTCTAACTCTTCCAGCAAAAGCATCATGGTGTAGCCATCAAGTTTTAGGTTTTGAATGTGCCCGACCCATTCCTGGGGAATTTGATTTAGGCCTACGTGCGCCGCCAGTAAAGCATGGACCTCGGTCACATAGTCCTTCCAAAGGACCGGAATTTTAATGCTGAAGCGGGAAGAAAACTTACATCCCTTGCCCCACCACGCCGAGGACTGGTGAATGTTCGCGAAGTGGGAATAGCAACCCAAGGCCTGCGATTGAGGATCAGCGACAAAGGGTTCAATTCGCCATTCGATTTTTTCAACCACCTCTCGGCAAACTGTTTCGATACGATTGGTCCAATTTGTTCCGCCAGCAAAGCGGCGAATCCGGCAATTGTCTTTGATCAGATCCTTTAACTGAGCGACCGTCGCCGGGATTCCCACTCGGGTCACCACTTTGCTGATTTGTTGACTAAGCCGATCGTTCACTCGGGCGATCAATTCTGGACCATGAACTTTAGTGAACCACTGGCCTGTTTCCACGTCGCGATCAATGATCTGATTGGCTTCGCGAACCACTTGTGCCGTTAGCTTTTGCCGCAACGAAACTTTAAAGTAAGCCATCACCCGGTCGATCATGCGCAAGAACCAGTCGTTGATGTAAATATAAAGTCCCGAATAGCTCGCGTTGCTCACGAACGGAGCTTTGGTCACGCTAAAATTCAAAGCGGGGATAAGATCTGCGCCACTCCATCCGAAGTTGGCTGCTATGCAACCGCGTCCATAGTCAAAGCGGGCCACTCCGGGCGAAATGGTAAAATTGCTGTCGTAAGACGCCTTGTATCCCCAAACCTTGCGCCAAGCCTTAGCATTCACAACTTGATTCGGCGCTGTGACTTCGCCGCCGGGTACATTGGCGCACAGTTCGAGCTGAGCGGCCGCACCTGTCGGAGAGAATTTGACGCTAATGTCTTCGCCGAACTTCGATGAAGAATATTTGCTGACCTCACCGCGCGAGCCTAAGTCGGACTCGACATAAATCCCTTGGCGCGCTTGGCGACTAAGATAAACAGGAATATTTGCGCCCGTAACATAGACATCAAATCCTTCGTGATTGTCGTAAAAAGGGTCTACGCTGACCGATAGCAAACGTTTCCACTGGCCATCGATGATCTGACCGCAGGGCACTTCTCCGTTCGCGTATCTATTGGGAAGCTCTTTATCAATCCCCTGCACACCTTGACAGGCCATCGGGGACAGCAATCGAGTGGCGACGGAGGCAGCTGAATAAACATGGGCAAATGGAATTTTTAGCTCATAAGAAAATTCAAGCGGCGCCGAGCTGCCAATACTAATTGCGCCCTGGGGTGACCAACTGAGCTCGCCGTTGGGGCCTATGATCTTATTTGCAGTCGCACCGATTGGGGTGGGGGCCGGGGCAGGCCCAAGCGCTTCGGGTCCTGCTGTCGGCTTGGCCGATTGAAGGCTTTTTCCGCAAGCGGAAGCGAGCAGCACTAGGGGCAATATGTAAAACACGCGACTTTTCATGCAGCACCTCGAAAGAAAGTTCTCCCTTCCTCTAGAGCACGTGCTGAACCAAGCGAACGCGACTTTAGAATTGGCCAGACGTCTCATTTTGAGACGAGGCGCAATTTTGTCGACGGCGATTTGGAAAGTAGACAGTCACCAAACTAAATGATGAAGGCCGCCAGGCGGAAGTGCTTCGGATATTTCTCATGGGTGTCGGACCGCCGCGCTTGAGATTTCATGATCTTAGAGCAAGCTCGGCGGCCGCAATGCTCGGCATGAGTGTTGAACCCGCTCGCGTAATGATTATGGGTGGTATCAGTGGATAAAAATAACTTCCTATATTTAGGAAACTATGGTAATCTTCAGAAGGATTGGCGACGTGTACCGCCGCTTTGACATAGACGCATACAGGAGGTCAAAGTGAAGAAAACTGCTAAAAAACCGACCAAGACGAGTACGACACCTCCGAAGGGCTGGCCTTCAAAAGAAATTTTGAAAGAGGCAGAGAAGCGCATGAAGGGCAAACTCGCCACAAAACTTTTGTCCAACGATGCTGGTCCAGTGGAACGCGCCAAACACCAACTGTGTGCCCACTTTATCAGTTACCGTCGAGATGAAGAGATCACCCAGCGAGAACTTGCTAAACGCCTTGAAGTGACCGAAAGCAGGGTTAGTGAGATTCTTCATTACCACCATGAGCAGTTCACCATCGACAGGCTCTTGGAGCTTTTGAATCGAGTGAAACCTGGGGTTACGCTCAAGGTTGCTTAAGGAAACGATGCACGGAACTATTTCAAGAGAGCGCTTTCAACAATTCGTCTAGGCTTATGGGCCGAGACGAACATGGGTTATTTTCTTTCGCGAATGCCCAGGCTTCCGTCACCGCTCGCGTTCTGTTTTTGCTTAGCCTTGCCGATTGGCTCAAGAAGCAAATGATTTTTTAAAAAGTTGTAAAGAACAAAAATGACCCCGAAGATGATTTGGAAAAAGTCCGTTTGAATTGAAGCATTTTAGGGACCCGTTTTAATTCAGGTTTTCTATCATCCACGGCGTATCAGAAAACGTTCCAAGAAGACTATTCAGCGCAGAGCTTTCTTAATGGCCGCGATCGCGGCTTGGTTTTCTTCCGGTAGGCCCACGCTCATACGAAGATAATTCGGCATGCCGTAGGGCTTTACCGGGCGAAGTATAACCCCCTCACGCAAAAGGGCATTGTACACTTCGCCCGCTTCGCGGCCCGTATCAAACAAAACGAAATTGGCTTGGCTAGGCCAATACTTCAGTTTCATTTTATCGAGCTCGGCGTAGTAATAATCCAAACCATCCCAAGTCAGCTTCTTCACTTTTTCAAGATGATCGCGATCACCCAAAGCGGCCACCGCGGCTACTTGCGCGAGTGAGTTGATATTAAAAGGTTTGCGCACGCGATTGACCATATCGCAAACTTCCGGCGGCGCGATCAAGATGCCTACGCGCATCGCCGCCAGACCGAAAACTTTGCTCATGGTTCTGAGCAGTAGAATATTCTTGAATCGTTTTTGGTAATCCATGCCGTTGGGACAATCCTTAGCGCGCACGAATTCGACGTAAGCTTCGTCGAGAACGACGAAAATATCTTTCGCGCTAGCGACCTTCATGAAGACTTCAAACTCCTCGGCATTGAAGTAAGTCCCCGTCGGATTATTCGGATTCGGCAAGAACACGAACTTGATGGCGGAGTCAGCTTCGAGCATCCCAGCCATTGCCTTAAGATCAAAGCGCAGATCCGGCAGCAGTTCGGTGAAATTGGTTTTCACGCGCACCGAAGTCGCCGAAATATAGTAGGCGCTGAAAGCGCCTTTTGACGTCAGGATGGAATCGCCGGGCTTGCAGTAAATCTGCACCAATATATCCACGATCTCATCGCTACCATTGCCGAAGATCAGCCAGTCCGCCGGAACTTTGTAGTAGGCCGCGACCGCTTGGCGCAATTCGAAGCAAGCACCGTCGGGATAACGATGTATTTCGTCCATTGCCTTCAAGATTGCGTCTTTGACCTTCTGGCTGGGCGGTAAAGGTGATTCGTTGCTCGCCAATTTGTAAACATGCGAAAGACCGAGCTCGCGCTTGGTTTCGCTAATCGGTTTACCTGGCTGATAGGGCGTTAGGCCTTCGATTTCTGGATGGGCTCTCATATACTCGGTGCTCTCATGTGATCCTTGCGCCCACATTGCGGAAGGCGTCTTGCAATTCTTCGGCGTGCGAAGCGCTTCGTGTTTCCAATAAAAACTCGATCGCCGTTTCACTTAAACGCACACCCTGGCGAACGCGATCATGCTTTACGTCCAAAATATTGGCGCCCTTTTCGGCGATAATATTTGTCAACCGAAGCAATGAACCAGGTCGATCGGCCACGATCATGCTGACGCGAATCAAACGCCCACGCTGACTAAGTCCACGCTCGATCACTTTCGAAACCAAATTCAAATCAATATTGCCGCCACTCAAAGCGAGGCAGCAATGTTGGCCTAAATTCCAGCCCGCTTTTTCGGCGCCGGCCAGAACGATGGCGCTAGATCCTTCGACCATAGTTTTCGCACGCTCTAAAAAGTAAACAATACTTTCGGCGATATCTTCGTCGCCCACTTCGACGATATCGTCGACTAAACGGGATATATAATCGCGGTGCATTTCGGCGTTGGGACGCTTGACCGCGATCCCGTCGGCGATCGTCATCGCATCGCTGGGTGCCTCCACCGAAAGGCCCTTAAACATTTGCAACATTCCAGGTGCCGCTTTGGAGACGACTCCATAAACGCGCACGCTGGGCTTTAAAGCTTTAATCGCGGTGGCCATTCCGGCAATCCAACCGCCGCCGCCGATCGAAATCACGATCGAATCCAAATCAGGAATTTGCTCAATAACTTCTAAACCGCAAGTGCCTTGGCCGGCGATGATCAACGGATCGGCGTAAGGGTGAACGAAGGTGTAACCCTTTTCTTTTTCAAGTTCCAAAGCGTGCTGGTAGGATTCGTCGTAAACGCGGCCTTTCAAAATGACTTCGGCGCCGTAAGCTTGGGTGGCCAAAATTTTTGCCAGGGACGCGGTTTCCGGCATAACGACGTGAGCTTTTGCGCCGGCCACGCGCGCGGCTAGTGCCACTCCTTGCGCGTGATTGCCTGCGCTGGAAGCCACAATCCCCTTGGCTAATTCGGCTTTCGATAGACTTAAGATTTTATTTAACGAACCACGAATCTTGAAGCTGCCGGTGGTCTGCTGGTTTTCCAGCTTCAAGGTGACTTTGGTGCCCAATCGCTCGGAAACGGACCTCGAAGTATTGACTGGCGTCACTTGAACTAAGTTTTCTATTCTTTTTCGTGCGCTGTAAATGTCTTCGAGTGAAATGGGCATGGTGCCCATTTCACTCCGTTTGCCAGTAAGCCGTCAAGCCCTGAAGGGGCCGCCATTGGCCGTGCGGCTCGGGTGCACGTAAGCCCCCCTCGTAAAGCACCGGGGTGAACTGATCATTGAAATAGTAGAAGGGCGCGAATGGCTTTCCGCAATCGGTGCACTTCCGGATTTGAGAATGTGATTCGCACAACGTTCCACAGAGATGACAGCGACGGTAAGTCCACATCGACTGCATAAAACGATTCTCTTTTCCCCACACACTAAAATTAATTAATTGCCCGAGATCAGGGTCCCACAGTCACCCGAGGTTTGCAAATTGACGCATTGTGAACAGTGTCGTTCTAGGGCGGGGGATTCCCCGCCAAATCAATTCTGAGGAGCGCCGATATCAGCCCAGCGTGAGATCACGTCGCGCTCAAATTGAAGCAACAGTCCGCCCGGCGGCATGGGCCGCGTCTGGCTGTTCACCCGGCTTCGAATTGAGGCCGAAGCTAAGGCGGACGCATTGAAATTTGTCATGTTCAAACCGCCGGCGGGGTTTGCTCCACTGTGACAGCCATTACAGCTGCGAGCAAAATATCCGTATTGATTCGCGGCGGTTGAAAGTTCGACGAAGGTGACTCGCGCCGGAACGGCGGGTCCGGTCGGTCCACCGCCACCAGGACCGCCAACGGTCCGTCCGGTCGCATCGCGAATTTCAGCGAAGCGCAGCGAAAAAACGTCATTGGCAGGATCCTTAGGCGACACTACGCCTACGGTTGTTGCCGATTCCAAAAGGACCGTGTCGGTGGTGGTATTCACTAAAACATCATCGATCGCTTCGAAACCACTGGCGGTCGCCATTTTGACCCCGTTGCGTAAGATCGAGATTTTGTCGATGGCGTACTGGGTCCCGGCAGGCGCGCCCGCGCGAATGCGGCCCGTGGGCCTAGAAAACTCGTAACCAATATCACTTCCATAGACGGGAGCGGCCGGGGTTCCCGTATTCAAACCCGATTCACGGTAACGAATACGCACGACCATTTGCACCGCGCCGTTTTGTTGCGCATTCGCCAGATCAGTAAACAAGTCGAATTCTAGCGTCTTCCATGGGCGCTTGTTTGAATCCGCAGCTTCGTTAATCGCCACGTCCTGGACCGAGGTATTTTTTGCAACGGTCGTCACGGCCGCGCCATTCACGCAGTCGTCGACCTGCTTGTCGATGGTTTTCCACTGCGCGCTTTGCGCCGCCACCCAACCTTCTTGATTGGGTCCGTTGTTGGGGCCAGGATGTCCGGCGAAAACCATCATAGTATTTATTTTTTCTCTTCCGGTGTTCATGAACGCATCGAAGGCGGCGCTTTGATCTTGGTTAGCGAACCAACTGATACCAGCTCCGCCTAACCCGTGACACTGCGAACACTGCGCGCGTAAATGAGGATAGTAGGTTTCGGAAAAAGCACGCTGGGCGGTCGACAAACATGTCTTACCACCTAAACTGTTCTGATCCGTATGCGAGCTATCACCGATTAGCCCGCAGTTCTGGAAATTGAACACTATTAATGTCGCCAATGTTGCGGCGTAAAAAATTCTTTTCTTCACAAGCCCCTCAACCTACCTACCAATGAGACTTTCATTTACTTCAAAAAATTAACCAGCGACTTTCACAACGCTTTCAAGCACGGCCCCGTCCAGAGCTCCGCCGCGCGGAATGACCTTGCGGTAAACATTCTCCCAGCTCGAGCCGTAGGCGAAACGCGTGTAGTTCGCGAACGCCGCCTGCGCCGCAGTTTCCGGACTGTTCCCGATCGGCGTCGTTTCTTCGGCTTCCTGACCCATGTTGTAGTGGCCAATTTGCGGTCCCGTCACCGATGGGCGTCCCGTCGGGCGATACATGATCAAGTAGAACATGCCGGCGTTACCGCGATCGCTCACCCAATTCGAGCCAGGATCAGCCGAGTCGGTCGAAACAACCGAGCCATCGGAGGTCACATAAATAAAAATCGGTTTTTGCATGAGGTGCGCCATCTGTAGCATGCGACCGACGGCTTCGCCGGCCTCGCGGTCCAGCCTTTCACCCAAAGCCCGTGTTCCGTCGTGGTAATCATAGCCACCACGCTCCAAGTTGATCGTGCCCGCATTGCCCATCAAGGCATTGTAGACCATCGCAGAAAACACGCGCTGCTCGCCATTCGTGTTGGCGTTAATTCCATAAAGCGTCCCGATCGCTGCGCCCACCGTGGGATCCTGCAGAGGATCCACGGCTGAAGCACCACCGGCGACTAGCTCGGTGTTTTTGATCCCCGCGCATTCAACAAGCGTCGTTACGTGCTTGGCGCTATTGATCGATGCCAAGCGGCGCGCCTGCGAACCCGTCAAACGGCTTGCGAGATCGGCGACGCGATTGCGTTGATCATTGGTCATACCGTTTCTCAATGCAGCGGTGAATCCGATCGAGTTCGAGATATTCGCGAAGCTGCTCACCACTAAGGGCGGCGGAGGTGACAGCGTCGAAGGCTTCTGATTGATCCCTGTCGGAGTTCCACGCGTACCTAGGTTTGGAAGAATGCTGCCGACCAATCCACCTTTAAAGGCCATGCCCGAAGCGTCGAAGGCATTCTCTGCGGAATCGTCACGCGACTGTACGCAACCGGCGACGAAGGCCGTGTTGTCACGTGCCGCTTGGGTCGCTTGCGATCGAATTCCAACAATAAACTGGCTGGTCGTAGAAAAGTTGCCGTTGCCGAATTCACTAATTCGCGCGGGAACATTCGCTCCTGAACCATTTCCCATTTTACTGTAAGAAGCGAGAGGGGTCCCGCCCGCATCTAATGGCATGTAGTTGGCAGACAAACCAGCACCGCCGGCCAAATTCAAAGTCACAAAGGGGACTGAGCCTGCAGATTCCTGGGGGCAGTTAGCGGCATTGGCCTGACTGAAAGGCGCGGTCAATAATCCCAACGCTCCAGGGACTAGGGCGCGTGCGGCAAACGGAATCATTCCGTAGCCGAGAAACTCTCGGCGCGTGCGCGGCTTCGCGTGACCCATTTTTGCCCAGATCGGCATTTCTTTTTTTGATACTTTCCCCATATTTCCCCCAAACCTTTAGTAAACCAATGAATCAAAAGACGAGAGCATCGCGGCGCAGGCACCGAGCGCAACCGCTCGAGTCAATGCTGCGTTCGCGGTCGCACCCGCAGTCATATCCGTGAAGAACGAATTCAAATGCGCGAGTTCTTCGCCGTTGATTCGGCGGCCCCAGAAGGCCTCGGCCATCGCCGCAACTGAACCTTGGAACGTGCCTGCGTCGGGCGCAGCTGCAAAGTTGATGCTGGCGAACAGACGGCGCGGCGAGCCTGCGTTCATCTCCGCAGTGATCGCGCTGTTACAAATATCGCCCGCCAGAGAGGTCGAAGCCAAGAGCAGCGGCGAATTCATATTCGTCAACGTTTGCGTGGTGGACATCGATCCGAAGCGTGCGACATATTCGGTTCGAGCGACGGGTGCGGATTGTCCGGTCACATTCAACATGGACTGATAAGTCTGCTCGGCGGTCAGCAGCGTGATCGGGGCATTGGTCTCTTCGAAGACGGAGAATAACTCCGTACTTCCCGAGCTTCCGCTCTTTTTCGATTCGAACAATGCGGGCGAGCAGTTAAAGCTCAAAGTCGCAAGGCCGCACATTCCTATAACGATCACCGAGATTTTTTGCCATTTAGTGCTTAGTTTATTATTTTTCATTTTATTCCCCACATCTTACATTCTGCATTTAGGATGAGCGGCCACGGTCTTGAACAGCTCCTTGAGCTTATAGTTCGCACCCGCCGGATCCGCGAATTGCATCCCCAACTGAACGTACAGAGTTTCGGCTTCCGCCTCAGGGAGTTGGTACTTACAAACAGAGTCCCACACGCGCATGGCCATACAGGACGTGAAGCGAGTGGAGTTGGCGATGAGGTTGCCGAACGAATTCACGCCTCGGCCTTCGCCAAGGTTGTTCCCGCGCCAGCCGAAGCGAGTCGCGTTCACAGAACGGTTGGAATTGTTCACCCAGCTGTCGTTCGAAGTCACGAAGCCACCGGGAAACTCGATAAAGATATTCGGGTTACGATCGCGATTCATTTTAGATACGACCAGATTATTGGCTGCCAGAGCTGGCGCTAAGTTACCGGTCGAAACACCAACGTACGTGGGCGTATTTTGGTTCGGGCTAAAATCCCACTTGGCGAAGGCGCCGCGGAAGCCATCCATTTGGGTGTGGCAACCTTTGCAGCTCGTTTGAAACTTCGTCGGATCACCACCTGGGCTGCGGCTGATGTCGCGGCCAATGCGTTGATCGGGAGCATTGGTGTCGGCGAAGTTTTCGATCTTCGAACACATGAATTCACGAAACGTGTATTCCACCAAGCGACGGTTCGTACCGGCAATCGCGTGGGCGGCCAACCAAGCGCGCGACGTCAATACGCCGGCCGGATCTGGATTCGCCACGGTAGTATTGGCAGAAGCTAAGAGCATCTGACCTTCAACGCGCTCAAGAGCGGCGGCCGGATTCGGAAGTTCACTGACTCTTAAGTAGTGATTGTTTGATCGGAGAATATCAGCGACCAAGGCGTTGTTGGCGGCCGTCTGTGCGCGGTAATAAAAATTGCCGGTCAACAATTCGCGAGCATCACGGTCATCGCGAGTCACGCCCATAAAAGCGGCGGTGAAGTCATTGAAGTCCGCGCTGACGGTTTCTTCGCGCGTCGACATTTTCAAAGCGAATTGCTTTACGGTGACATTCAAAAACTGAGGCTGATTGGCCGCGATTTCTGCGGCACCTTTACGATCACCCGCTTGAATACGATTGGCCATATCTTCAATGGCCGGAGTATTTGCCGGCCATTTCACGCCAGTTAAGCGTTCGAGCATCCATTGAGCTTCGCCACGCGGCGATCTATCTTGAACTTGTGCAAAAATTGCGGCGCTCGTAAAAAACAGAGCACACATTGAAATACCTAGCGCGATACGTACTAACATTTCCCCCCCCCGGACCCTGATGACAATGTACATACTATTTCTGCATACGTGAGGTTTCAGTTACGTGCCGCTGTTTGGAACTGAACGAATACTATTTCATCTTAAGCTCTTTTTCCCGAAATCCCAGGTCCAATCCTCGTTGTTTCCACAAAAAATCTAGACGTTCCGCGAGTGCAAGCTAGCTTGATTTTGAGGGTGAAAACGTCTCACGATGAAGCACCAATTTGAGACACATTTCCTAGACACCTGTTCGCGGTCTGGAGCACATGTTTAGGCCCTCGACACTCACGTCAATTGAGTTACTATGAATAGAGGTCCCTATCTTGCGAGTCTATAAACAGTATGAGTAAACCTATCTTGTCTCAAATTGTTGTGTTGGTCGTCCTAGTATGCGCGCCGCTATCGGCTTGGTCTGGTGGACGATGGTCAGGACCCTGTAAGTCGACGGCCGAAGCTTCGAAAGCCGCCTGCGAAGGCGCAGCGGCCAACGCTAAGGCCGGAGACGCCGGCCGTACCGCAGGCAACATGGCTCGCTATGGAAATGCTAACGAGATCTCGAATCCCGGGGCAGCTATGAATCAGCACGGTACGGCAAACGCACAAGCCTTCACGGCTGCCAAAGGTGTGTGTGAGCAAAAACAAAAAGAATGCGAACAAAAGTGCAAAACGCAAGAACAGCAGCGACGGAATGCCTTAGCAAACCAAACTACTCGGACCGAAGCCCAACAGGATAGACCCCCCATGGAAGAGGGTGAGAAAACTTGCGCCGCGATTCTTCCATTGATCACGGAACTCGGATCGGGAGCAGGACAGGCAGCCAAGGCCGCGGCCGATGCCGCGAAAACCAACGGCGCTTCGAACAGCGGCATGCCACTCCCCCTACCGATCCCCCTCCCCGGCAAAGACGACAAGAAAGAAGACGGAGCTAAGGGCGAAAACCCAGTCGCCGAAAAACTGAACTGCGACAACGAAGGCTATTCCAAGTATTCCGATTGTAACGATCATTACATTGGCAAATGCGAGAAGGGTATGACCGCGGCCGGTTGCGATGGATTTATCGCTCGTTACTGCGGCGGGACGCAGGCGTCTAAGCCTGCGCCGGCCCCCGTACCGGGAAATGATTCACTTAAACTATCCGTGCAGACGGCCAATCTTGTCGCGGACAAACAAGGCGAAGGCCTCGGTTCTAAATTTTGCCAAAAAGTGACGGCTTACAAATACTGCCAAATGGCAGGACGTTCGGAATGCCCGAGCTGCAAAAATTTAAACAGCCCCTGGCCGGCCGAAAGCAATCCGGGCCAATTGGCCGACGCCCAAAAATCTTGCCCAACCGATCCGATGTTTTTAGATCCTGCGGTCCAAGCGCAGATGAAAAAGCCTGCGGATAAGGCTCCTTCGACAGATGCTGGCCAAGTTTCAACGTCGTCGATCAATGATCGCTTCTCGGCCACACCGCAATCGGCCGGATCAGCCAGCGGCAGTGGTAGCGGCGGAAACCTAGGCGGCGCCGGTGGGGCAGGTTCCGTTGGTGCAGAACCGGGGCAAGGCGTGAGCGAAGGCTACAAAAGCCAAAGCTCAAGCGACAGCTTCGGCGGCGGTGGTGGTGGTGGCGGAGGAGACAACGGCAGCGGCTCAAATTACGAGGGCAGCGCCTCTGGACCCGGATATTCCCCCGCTTCGGTGAATGGAAACGCCAACCGCGCGCCAACGATGGTTGGTCAAGCCGGTCCTAAGGACGTCGCCAATCAATATGGCCCGAGCGTGTTTTCCATTCAAAGCACGACGTACAAAGACATGTGCGCGCGCGGGCGTCTTTTACACTGCCGAAGATGATTTCCGGTTAATTCTGAACACTCAAACGGTAGATGGAAACAAAGTCGTCTACCTTCAACGAAGCGCCGCCAATTAAAAAGCCATTCACGTTGGTGATGCCGGCCAATGACTTCGCGTTATCGGCTTTCACGCTGCCACCGTAAAGAATGGGAATGCGGTCGGCGACTTGCGCGCTCCACTCTTTTAGTGATTTGCGCAAAATTCCGTGAGCTTCTTCGACTTGCAGGGGTGTCGCGACTTCGCCGGTCCCGATGGCCCAAACGGGTTCGTAGGCAAGCCACAGCGGTTTCGATGGATCCGCACTTTGCAGACCCGCCCGCAATTGTCGCACAATCACTTCTTGCATGCGGTTCCAGCGACGATCATCCAAAGTTTCACCTACGCACAAGATCGGCGTGATCCCCGCACTCTGCAGGGCCTGAACTTTTTTAGCTAAAAGATCATCGGCTTCACCGAAAATCTGCCGCCGCTCGGAATGACCAACCAGGCAGAACTTCGCGCCCATTTCTTTTAATGTCAGCGGCGAATTTTCGCCCGTGAACGCACCCGAAGCTTCGAAGTAAGAATTCTGTCCGCCCCAATGTAAGTCGGAACCCTTAAGGCTTTGCGCAACTTCAAACGCCACCAAAGCGGGAGGCAAAACCACCAAGTGATTTTGTTCACCCGGCTTGGCTTGCTCTTTCAATGTCTTGATGAATTCGGCCGCCTGCGCGGGATTCTTGTTCATCTTCCAATTGCCGACGCAATAGAATGGAGTCTTTGACATTTACAACATACCTCGGTTGTCTTCGACGTTGGATTCGGAACGTTTGGGGGGACGCAGAGCTTCGATACCCGGCAGCTTTTCACCCTGCAAAAATTCAAGGCTGGCCCCGCCGCCCGTCGAGATATGCGAAAACTTATCCGCCAAACCAGAGGCTTCCGCGGCCGCGGCCGAATCCCCGCCCCCAACCACGCTGATCGCCGTTTCGTTTTCGGAAATCGCACGCGCGATTTTAAATGTGCCTTTCGAGAAAGCTTCGGTTTCAAAAATACCCATGGGGCCGTTCCAGAAAATCGTCTTCGCTCGCGCGATCTCTTTGGCATAGAGTTCGGCTGTCTTGGGACCGATGTCCACGCCCAGCCAGCCATCGGGGATAGCGGCGCTGTCGCAAACCTTTGAACCTTCAGTGTCTTTGATGTCCTGAGTGATCACGTGATCAATAGGCACCAAAATGCGTTTGCGGCGCATATCCGCGCGCTTAAGCAAATCCGCCGCGAAACTGACTTTGTCCTTTTCCACCAAAGATTTGCCCACTTGAATTTTTTGCGCGGCCAAAAAAGTATAAGCCATCGCACCACCGATGATCATGGTGTCAACCTTGTCCATCAGCGCTTCGATCACTTCAATTTTGTCGCTGACCTTGGCGCCGCCAAGAACCGTCAAGAACGGAGCTTCTGGAGTTAAACGAATGGTATCGAGCATTTCAATTTCTTTGCGCATCAAGAAACCGATGCCTTTTTTCTCGACCAAACCGGGCAAGGCGACGATCGAGGCGTGAGCGCGATGGGAAGCCCCGAAGGCGTCATTAATGTAAACATCGGTTTGCCCCGCCAAGATCACTGCGAAGTCGCGATCGTTTTTTTCTTCACCCGGATCAAAGCGCAGGTTTTCGAGCATAATGATTTGCGATGGTTTCAAACCAGCTAGCAGAGCTTTCGCGGCATGGCCACGGGGTTCTTCGACCAGCATGATTTCTTTGTTCAACTTTTCCGATAAATACCGGGCGACCGGTTCTAAGGAATACTTTTCTTCGACACCCTTCGGACGCCCAAAGTGCGAGGCCATAATGATCTTGGCCCCTTTTTCAATCGCGTACTGAATCGTCGGCATAGCCGCACGAATGCGTGTGTCGTCGGCGATGGTGCCGTCATCATTCATCGGCACGTTTAAATCCAGACGCAGGAACAAACGCTTGTCCTCGATCTGGAAGTTTTCGATCGACCGGATTCCTTCGAGGGTCTTAGAAGCCATTTTCTAGAATCCCTTTTCTGCAATCAGCTTCGTGGTGTCGATCATGCGGGCCGAAAAGCCCATTTCATTGTCGTACCACGAGAACACTTTGGCGAAGTGGGTGCCGATCAACATGGTGCTGGGCAAATCGATGGTCGAGCTAAACTCAACGCCATTGTAGTCCACCGAAACCAAGGGATCTTTTTCGACGGCCAGGATGCCCTTTAACGAGCCTTGCGAGGCCTTGGTCAAAGCTTCATTGATAGTATCGACGGTCATCGGCTTTACCGAGCGGAACGTAAGATCAACCAAAGAAACGTTCGGAGTAGGAACGCGAATCGAGATGCCATCAATTTTGCCTTTGAGCTCAGGCATGACCAGTCCTACCGCTTTGGCCGCGCCAGTCGTAGTGGGCACCATGCTGAGAGCCGCCGCGCGGGCGCGACGCAAATCTTTGTGCGGACCATCTAGGATCGACTGATCATTCGTGTACGAATGGATCGTGGTCATCAAACCGCTTTCGATACCAAAGGATTCATGAAGAACCTTGGCCATCGGCGCTAGACAGTTCGTAGTGCAAGAAGCATTGGAAACAATGTGGTGATTTTTCGCGTCGTACTTGTCGTGGTTGATTCCGTAGACGATCGTCAAGTCCACGCCGTCGGCCGGTGCCGAAACGATCACTTTTTTAGCGCCGCCTTGAATGTGCTTCATGAAGTCTTCTTTGCCTTTGAAGGCACCGGTGCATTCAAGAACGATGTCGGCGCCCCATTCTTTCCACGGAATCTCGGCTGGATTCTTGGTCGAACTCATCGGGATTTTTTTGCCATCGACGATCAAATTCTTTTCGTCGTGCGTGACGGTTTTGTCGTAGCGCCCGTGCGTGCTGTCATACTTCAGCAGATGGGCCGCGCCCTTAACGTCAGAAAGATTGTTGATGCCGACGAATTCCACGTGCTCAAAACCCGCACGGAATAACAGACGGCCGATGCGCCCAAAACCATTGATACCTACGCGGACTTTTTTCACGCTTCACTCCTCTGAACATTTGATTCGGAGCCGAACTTAAACGGCGTGCACTAAAAAGTCACTACTGGAGGGGCAATTTCGGGAATAATCTTGAGGCATTGACCCGCAATTGTTTTTGCAATGTCGGCAGGTCGATTCCCTTTAGATCCGCCACAGCCTTGGCGGTATGGGCGACGAAGGCGGGCTGATTCTTCTTTCCCCTGTGAGGC
>JBEIHA010000035.1:0-15705 GCA_040381635.1 Pseudobdellovibrionaceae bacterium | reverse complement strand
TCGGCAATACATTCGGCGCAAAAACTTCGCCCGCCGCCGCTAATTTTTGGTAAGTGAGGTCATTTGGTCTAAATTTCGGAAACAAATTCTTATCCCGCTTTTGTGCGAAGGGTAAGCTCCGCGCTTTTCGAATAGACGATTTCGTATAGAGTTTGGGGCCACGTGCATCTATAAGCCAGGCGCGCTTCGTGAATTCTTCTTCCAAAACTTGCTTCCACGTTAGTACGGCAATTCCTGGCGCCTGCAACGGGGCTTCGGCCGCAATTTTAAAATGCGGCTCCGATCCCTGGGCGACCCAATAAACATCTGAAAAACCTTTTGCCGCAAAATAGGTTACGGCATTGTAACCATCAAACGTCACCGGATTCCGCCCGATGACGACCACCGATTTCTTTTTGTCGGCCATCATGAAGATCGGCTTAAGCACAAATCCAGACCGCAAAACTTCCATATTTCGAAGTGGCTGTCGGTAAAAATCCTGGTTTTTACCATCGTATGGATTCGTAATTGTCTTCTTCAGCTTTTTTCTTTTCGCCGACCAACGGTCCCGCAAGTCGGCCACAAGAGCGGTGCCGCTTTTAGCCATCTTTAATGCTTCTTCTAACGATACCGTCCTGGCCAAAGGATGCTTGAGCGGCGGTAAGAACTTAAAGTTATAATCCTGAGGGGTCAGGGAAACCGCGAACCAATCTGTTTGCCCCTTATCGTAAGAAGCTCGTAAATCGAGGATTTGATCCAAACTAAGGGCATATTGATCCAAGTTTTTAGGCTGCAATACTTCGCTTATTTTATTTGGCGAAATTGCGCGAACCGTCACCGAGATTGGGCTAGGGCTCTGATAAAGCAAAAGTCCCTGGGAATCAACGACCGACGGATACAATTTGAGAGTCGTATTGACAAAAACGCAGGACAGATCCTGCTCGCGAATAGGCAAAAGTGATTTGTCATTGTTCATTAGTTGAAGAGCCGAATCCAACGTAATGCGGAGGCCTAGGACGCTTGGACCTAAGCACTCCTGCCGCAACGTAGCGGCCACGGCGTGCATTTGAAAAAGCAAAAACATGAAAAAGAGGATTGGTAATTTACAATTCATAATTCGCAAGATCTAATATTCGAAGGTATAAATGAAATATCCACGGATTTTGTTAAAATCAATCATAGCTGTAACGCTTTTATTTACTCAATCTCTTTTGGCTGCCCCACAAAGGCACCCGGCGCTTTCAGCCAAATTTGACCGTGACTTTCTGCTTAGTCTGCTGCCCTTGAATGATACCGCTACGGCACTAAAAAACAAATGGGCGTCCCAAAAAGATATTCAGGGACCGATGCTTGCTGTTTTTTGGCACGAATGGTGCGCTTACTGTAAGCTAGAACTAGAGGCCTGCCAGGAACTGAAATCCAAACAAAGCCTGACAGTGATTGGAATAAGTCTGGACCGCGACGAAAAATTGGCGCGCGCTTGGGCGCTTCCCTATCGGGACATCGCTTTGTTCAAGAACGTGCGCACCGGGCTAAAGGGAGAATGGCAGCTGAACGTCGTGCCTTTCACGATCATACTGAATAAATCTCTCGCCGTGCACTCTGTTTACACCGGCATGAATGAAGAACGCTGGGGATTAATAGAGAAACGCTTATCCATGCTCATCGCCTCTGAGGCCAATAGATGAAAAGCCAAGGATTCTCCCTGATGGAAGTGGTCGTCGCTACCGCCATTGGTGGCATTATCCTCCTGACGTTGGCTTCTCTTTTAAGTGTGACTGACCGGACTAAGATCAAGATGGAGAGGTTAGATTGGCTTCAGCAATTACGAATCGAAATGTTCCGCACCTTGAGCACTCGCCGGGCCTGGGAAAACACTCTGGCCCATCCGGCGAATACAAGCTTTGCGTGCATTCGCAATAGAACCAGCTGCTCAGGCCAAGGAAGTGACATTTTACTGGTAACGACACAAGGCCAGCCCTTTGATCGAAGCGCCAATCCGGCGACACCCGCCAACGGACTTGATCAAAAAGGAAATCCTTGCAGCACGTTCAACTCCACTGGTAGCCCCGACTGCCCATTCCGTTACGCTTTACGCTGGGATGCCTTATGTGAAAGCCCATCCTGTGAACAGTACCAGGTGAAACTGACCGCTCGACTGTTATATGCGCCCGGCAATGCCGCTAGCTTAGCCGCCTTAAATGTTCGACAATATGACTTCACAATTTTTAAAGATGAAAGCACTCCTTCAATTGAAAATCTCTGCGCGGCCGCTGGCGGAAACTTCGATATCTCATCGGGGACTTGTATTTTGGCCGCCGATGCGAGCTGCGACTTTCCCTTTATGCTCGTGGGCTTTACCGCTCAGGGAAGAAAAATGTGCGGACAGTATGTTCCTGTTCGCTGTCCGGTGGATATGGTCTTGACGGCCGTCAATCCTAACAACCGCACCGTCACCTGCAGTCCAGCTTGTGATGGGGGCGTCGCGATCACTTTACCCTTTGGTGAACTCGCCCCATGAAGTCAAAGGCGTCTATTTTCCGAAATGAAAATGGCTCAACTATCATTATGGCTCTCGCTGCAGGAGCCATCATCTTGATCATTGGAGCGAGAATAACGAATTGGTACACACATGCTTTAAAGGCTGGACAAAAAATCAAGATGGATGGTGCGGTCAATATCATTCAACACCGGTTGAACAGCGCCATTGACAACGATGTCGCGTGGGCTCTTACAGTGGCATCAGGGGATAATCCCGCGATGGCCTGCTTTCGTTCGGCAGGGCAAGATTGCTCGGCTGCCAATTCGCAGATCGCCGTCTATTCGATTAACGGCGTAAAGGTATCAGACCAGCCCAATAGGCCCATGGGATTTTCATTGAAAGGCGAGGTTTGTTCGACATTCGACGCTATCAATGGAAACGACGATTGCCCATTTCAGTTGAATGTTTTTTTCCGTGCCATTTGCCCCACGCCACCATGCTTCTCTGTGCGAAATGCGCTTCCTTTCGCGCAAATCCCACCCGTTGAAATCGACGCTAAGATTGCGTTCAAACCGCAAAACCCCGAGCGTTTCCAGGCCTTCAATCACGAGCTGCACCGCCTCGTGTTCACGCGTGGACACAAGAGAAATGAGGAAAGCCACATGGCGAGTCTTTGTGGTTCCTTCGATGGAATATGGGATCCTGTAAAAAAACGCTGTAATGTTAAAATTTTAAACGTCGGAGTATGCCCACCCAATTTCCATTTGGCAGGAGTTGATCCGGCTACCGGTGGTCAACATTGTAAACGCTCGGATATGACAAATGTGGTTTGTCGAAAATTATCCGCGAATCCTAATCGCGGCACAGCCATCGTCGGCTTTGCCGAATGGGGCGAACCTATTTGCGGAAAGTTTGAAAAATGAGTCAAAGAGGTTTTTCAATCGTCGAAGGGCTGATCGGTGCTGGCCTGGTGGCTACCATCGGTGCGGGCGCCATGTTCCTGATTAAGCAATCTTCGGACATGCAAAACCAGCTCGCTACGGTCGATGCGGGTCAAAAGATAAAGTCCATGTTGATTTCTGAAATGCGTACCGAGTCCGCATGGCTCAAAACTTTAGCCATGTCTGAAAATGCAGGAAAGTTGGACTGTATCTCACTGAAAACGGACTGCGCGGCATTTTCTTCTTCAACACCGATTGCAATTTCTTCTGCATCCGTAGACGGTGCCGGTAATCCTATAAAACTCACTGATCCGGCCGTCCCCTCCCTGGGCTTCGATTTGAACGGCGGCATTTGCAACACTTTCGACGCGACTTCGGGAAATACCGCTTGCCCATTTCGGATCGAAACCTCTTGGCGCGCCATCTGCCCCGTCGCAGGCCCTTGCAATGACCCCGAAATCGAACTTGAAGGACGCTTCATTTACAAGGCCCCACAGTTGAATACTGCGGTAGTGAATACTGACGTTTTGTCGTTTGGATTTATGAGAGGAAATCTCGATGGATATTACTCTTCATGCGTGGCCCTTGGCGGTGAATTTGATGCGACTTCCCGCCAGTGCTCGCTTCCGATCCAGGGAAAATGTCCGTTCGGTGTTGTTCTTGGAGTTGAGCCTGGTACCCACCGTAAAATTTGTGGCATAGCGCTTTCCGGACCGATCGACTGCGGTGCCGGAAATGTCATGACAGCGATCGGTCCCGATGGTGTACCATTGTGTAGACCACTCATTTGTAATCCACTTAGAACTTGCGAGATTTCAGGAACATGTCCATGCACCGGAATTGGTTGTGATAGTTTCACTTTTGATGGGGTTGGCGGCGGTGACGGCGGATGCGACGGTTCCGGGGCGGACGGCGCCGGCGGTTGCGACGGCGGCGGAAGTGGTTGAGCAGCCTGCCTTAGTGAAAGAGGCTCGAATAGGGGCCGGCCCATTTAAAGGAATTCGTGTTCGCCGCGCAAGCTGCGAGGGCTGCACTTGGACCGCGACCGAGATGTCCGATTCGTCCCTAAAGAGAGCAAACCTGGCCGGCTCGAAAATTGAAAACGTTAAGTGGCGAAAAGTTGATTTTCGAGGCGCTAACTTCAGAGATTCGTCTTTTCACCTGAGTCGCTGTGAAAAATGCGACTTCCGCGGTGCGGACCTGCGCGGAATGCTTGTAATAGCGTCTCGCTTTACCGGTTCAATCATCGATTCAAAAACGCTCCATGACTTGAGCACAACGCAGTTGCAGCAGCTTGGTTTTATAAAAAGAGATGATAGACCCTAGAGCCGTTACATCTTCACTGGGTTTGAGAATCACTGGCTCAATGCTAGCCCTCACCCATGTAGCGGCCTATTTTTTCCTTCAGGATTATTTGCCTCGAGTCATGAGCGATAAACTCACACAATTCTGTTGGCCGGGTCTTACTTTTTGTCATTGGACGCCTAAGATCAGTGTTTTCGGTTGGAATTTGTTTTTGGCCGCCTACCTGGCACTCGCGGCCTCAACAGTTGTCGCATTCTTATTCCCAGTCCGAAGGCCCGTCGCCTTTTGGCTTACTTGCGCGCTGATGTCGTACAAAATTGGATTAATGTCCCTCAGTTACCTTACGATGGGAAATTACCACTACATCCCCCTTTTGTTGGGCGCCGGATTTTTATTCTGTCCACAAAAACAAAAAGTATATTTGTGCGGTCTAGTTGCAGTATACTTCTTTGCCGGCGCTCTTAAGCTAAATTCAGAATGGCTTTCCGGCGCAGCTTTAGGCCGTCTTCCCCCTAGTATCAATCTAGCGGTCTTCCAATGGATGCTCGCCTACGTGATTGTTCTGGAAATGGTGTTCATATTCGGGGTAATTTCAGAGCGGAAAATCTTGCGCGCTTTGGTTCTGTTCCAAATTCTTATCTTTCATGTGTTTAGTATAAGTTATGTAGGATGGTTCTATCCAACGGTCATGGGATTGCTGTGGCTCGCGGGGGTGGTTCTTATCCTCGAAGACCCACAAGTCTTTCGCCGCAATTTGGCCTGGGGATCGAAGATAGCCGTAGTCATTTTTTGCTTAATGCAGCTGCCACCACATATTTATGGGGAGCGATCGGCCCTTGACGGACGTCTGCGTCTTGCATCCCTGAGTATGTTCGATGCGCGCTCACAATGCCTAGCCAGTCTTCTTTTAAAGCGCGGCAACACTTGGATGGACCTAGACACCCATTTTGGAAAGTTCGGCATTCGTGTGAAGTGTGATCCAATAATGTTTGAATCGCTCGCGAGATCCATCTGCCGTGCAGATGAGCCGACATTCGACACAAAGATTGGACTTTTTCTTCAAGCAAAAACCACCACTTCCCAACGATCCTACCAAATCCTAAATAAGCCAAATTTCTGCGTGGCTCGCCTTGGTGAACCTTGAAATCTCATATCTGGTATTTGTGGACCGTACTCGCCGCGGCCGTGATGATAAGAATATATTCTATTAATCCCGGCCTGCTAAACCACTCGGCTGATTTGCTGAGTTTCCCAAGTTTCCAAGCCATGACCTTAACAGTTGAAAAATTAAACGAAGTCAGTTCACCCGTTTGGATGTGGCGAGGTGATCTTCAACGAAGCGGGGTCTCTCAACAAAGTCTAAGGCTTCCACTAAAAATCTCTTGGCAATCGCGGCAGCTCAATTTCAGTATCCATACTGCGGCGAAGTCCTCGCCTGCCGTGGACGACACAGGTCTTTTTGTAGGCGCGGACACAGGTTGGTTCTATGCTTTCGACCACACGGGACATCTTAATTGGAGGTTCCTGTTTTCGAATGCCGCACGCGGAGTTCATGGCACGGCCGTGTTGGATAAAAACAACATTTACATTGGCGCCTATAATGGGAAGTTTTATTGCTTAGACAAAGACACGGGATCACCGCGCTGGATAGCAAAGCTAGCCGACGCCATTGGGTCATCGGCACTGATCGACGGCGATTTCATTTATGTTTCTGCTGAAACAGGACCTTCTCGCCGAGGCATACTGTATAAATTGCGGCGTGATAATGGCGAGCTGGTCTGGCAATCCGAATGGATGGATGGTCAAATTCACTCTTCGCCGACTATGAGCATAGATAAAAAACTAATTTTCTTAGGATCAAATAGTTTCCAATTAACGGCCTTCCATGCGGAAAACGGATCGATCGCGTGGAAACGCAACTTGGGTGGAGAAATCAAGGGCGCTCCCGCGGTGAATGGAGATACAGTTTATGCAGCTTCTTGGGCCCGAAAGTTAGCGGCGCTATCGTTGATCGACGGACAAATCCTTTGGCAAGCTCCCTTGGACGGAATCGCCGGATCAAGCCCCGTGGTTTTATCGGATCTTAAAATGGTCATCGTGAATTCCTTGAAGCCCAGCCGTCTAAAGGCTATTTCTTTCAGCGGATCAGAGATTTGGTCGGCGGACTTAAATTCTCGATTCAGCTATGGTAGCGCCGTGGCCGCGGATAGTCCCCAGGGAACAATAGTTCTTGTTACTTGTGGTAAGTCCGATTTGTGCGTCTACCGCGCACTTGATGGTGCGCAATTACAGAAAATTAATCTGGGAAAAGGGTTTTCCTCAACTCCGGCAGTTCACGGTGGGTCAGTCTACATCAGTCTCGAAAACGGCGGTGTCATTCGCTTAGATTCCACTTCCAAGTAATAAGCACGCGAGCTAGCATCTAATCATGAAATATCATTGGGTGACCGCGCTCTTTATCATTTTTTGTGGTTCGGTACATGGGTTGGCCACGGAAGCCAAAAACTCACTGGTCAAAATTGATTTTAAGTACTCGAAATTTCCTTTAAAAATTGAAACCTTTGAAGTCGAGCCCTTGGCTCAATTCAACATTTCGCAAACCGGGCTGGTCAAAGATCTAAAAGATGCACCAGTGGCGGGTCCCCTGGACCCTAAAATTAAAGTTGAGATCCCGGGCCAAAAGTCGTTTGTACTGGTTGTACGAAATACGACGAAAAAGGATCTTTACTTTTTTGCGAGCCCCCATGTTCTTCACCCTCAAGAACACTCTTTGGGCCACTATTTCGAGTGCCTATGCATTCACCACGTTTTTCGAGTCCCCGCCAATCGCATCTGGTTTCGAATTGTTCGCTTGAACTTAGACCAGGCGGGACGGACGGCTCCCTCGGCAATCACTCATACAATTATTGGCCTAACGACCGCACAGGTGAAAAAGGAATACTCTAAACAAC
Organism: Pseudobdellovibrionaceae bacterium; assembly: GCA_040381635.1. Classification (GTDB taxonomy): domain Bacteria; phylum Bdellovibrionota; class Bdellovibrionia; order Bdellovibrionales; family UBA1609; genus JALHOQ01. The sequence continues at coordinate 8,047 of JBEIHA010000035.1, read as the reverse complement.
TTTATGACTATGGATCGGGTGCGAATTCCGAAAGCGACGAAGAATAATGGCTGGTAAGCGATTTATCGCTTTCTTTCTTCTTACGGCAAGCGCTTCAGTCTGGGGCCAAGGTCGTAATGACCTAATGAAATTAGCACTGAGGCCCGCGCAATTCGAACTCGTTTGGACTTACAAAGATCTACCGTTCAAGATAAGAGTATTCCAAGCGCCGCGATCCATGCAGGACTCGCTGTTTAAGATGGCTAACGTCGATTCTCTCGCAGATCTTTCGCCGGGACCTGAACTTACAGGAAAAGTGGTCACCGTAGGTGGCCGTGGACTCACCATGCTTTATCTGGTTGTTCAGAACACGGGCGATAAGCCCATTCATTTTTCGGCCGCTCCCCATCATGTGAATCCAGTTTCGGATTCGCTTGGATTTAGTTTTAAATGCCTCTGCTTTGGGCACGTGTATACGGTCGAACCCAACAAATTCTGGTATCGAATCGTAAAATTAGAAGCCAAAGGATCCCAGTCCGGGAAAAAAGTGCGAGTTGAACATGCCGTATTCAGAGTCACGGAAAAACCTTAAGCCCATTTTATGGTTTTTCACGCTCTGGTTTTTAATCGAGATAGCGAGCTTTTGGCTGATCACGGCCGAGCTCACTGTACGCGCGCGCCACGCGATGGGAAATTTAAACAGCGTAGTGATTTTGCAGGTCGTCAGTTTCTCACTACGTACCCTGTTTGCACATTTTTTCGTTGGCTTGGTTTGTTACGGCCTGTTTTGGCTTTTCAAACTTAGACGCGCTCCTGCTTCTTGGAGTCTCTTTATCTTATCGGTCTACATCTTCACTTACAATATTGTTCAGAACCCACAAATATTTGACGAGTTTACGGCCCTTAATACGTGGGCCCCTTTGATCATCCGCTGGTCAGGTACGGCCGGAGTTTACGCATTGGCCGCAATCTTCTTAGCGACTCTAGCATGGGGTGCCATTAGCCAACTGGACGCTTCCAAGCGTGGAATTAACATTATGCAGTTTGCAATGTTCTCTTTGCTTGCTTACTTTTTTTTCGTGATTCAAGGATTCGACAACACTGGCCGACAAAAGAATTTGTCGGCCTTAAGTGGCGGTAACGCAAAAAAAAAATATCATATTATTATCGGTAGATTCACTTCGAGGCGACGCGCTGGACGATATCCATTTCCACGGTCCGACCGCGGATTTTTTAAAGTCTTCGGTGCGGTTTGAACGAGTGATTACACCGCAAGCGAATTCTCACGCTTCGCTCTATTCCCTTCTGACGTCAAAGGACCCGATCCAGCACGGCGTACGCTTTAATCTTTCGATGCGGGGCCTTAATACGGATGATGTACTTTCAAACTCCCCGATTGAATCGTTGAAGAACGCGGGATATTCCACGCATATTATTATGGACTCGGCCGAGTATCATTATTTCGAAGAAGGTCGCTTGGTTGATAAGGTGCACTCACCCGAGCCAGGGTTCAAGTCCGTTTTGTTACCCCTCTTCTTTCGTAGCCGGGTGATGTTTGGCCTGCTCAATAACTCCGTGGGCTTCTGGATTTTACCTGAACTCCGCGCGAACACTGTCTTTTCATTTGCTTACAAACAGAAATACTTCACCGAAAGAGTCATTTACGAATTGCAACGATTGGAGGCGGCCGGGCGCCCCTTTTTCGTGCTTATCCATTCATGTGGGCTACATTGGCCCGGCGATTTGACATATCCGTATTATCCCGAAGGGGGCTTCCCACAAAATTTAAATGCGCCCCAGTTTGCCTATTCTACGAGATACGGGCCCTTCAAAGATTCAATTTATGCGAGCGAAGAATGGCCCGAGAGATCTAGATTCAATTCTGATATCTACCGTATGGGTGTGCGCATGATGCGCGATGAATTTTTAGATCCCGTATTTTCAGCGCTCAAAGGTTTAAACCTAGTTGACAATTCCTTTGTAGCGCTCCTTTCTGATCACGGCGAGAATCTTTGGGCCGCACGAGAGTTACCGCTCATTCGTTTTCCCGAACATGGCTCAAGTCTTCTGTTCGGCGCAGATAGCGAGCAGTCTTTCTTAGCACTTCGGGCGCCGAGCATCGCTCCGGGTAAGATCACGGGAACCATCGGTATTGTTGACGTGATGAAAACAGCTCTTTCACTAAGTGGCATTCAATCCCCCCCTAGCGACGTGGCAGGTCGAGATCTCACGCCAACACTTCTTCGCTTGAATGCACAAAACACAGAAATAGCGGCTCCGCTGAAAGCTTACTCCACCGAGACCTCGATTTGGCCACGACCACTGTTTTCAGGCCAACTACTTTTCACACCAATTGCAAGGCTTCCATCTTTGATGCAGTTTAGTCAGAAAGGATTGATGTTCTATGACCATAGAGTCGAGGGTGGAGCCATCACTCAAAAACAACGAGCTGTTTACCTGGGCAGCCGACGGACTACCGTTTATCCGACCAGATATGGTTATCGGATGTTTACATGCGACAAAAGTAGTGATCCCGACTGCAGGGTGAATGCACACTCAACTCAGCTGGATGCCTCGGCCACAGAAGATCTTTACAATATTTTTGCGAAAGACGTTGCGGCTGGTTATTTTACACCAGGGCTCGGACCGCTAAAAGTCACCGACCAAAGCTTTGTTTCTTTTCGTCAGCAAAATCTTAAGGAGATGGATACTCGCGGTTGGGCCGCATTCATGTGGGCCATGAATTCCGCTTATGTTTTGCACGACTTCAAGCGCGCCGGGCGCATACTCGAAGACATAGCCCAATCTAACTTAAGTCCACCGCCGTTACGAGCGGAGGCGCGAAATTCATTGTTCCAACTGTGTTCACTTGGCGCCTTCAGTCACGACACACAACCCCACTTAATAAGAGAAATAAGACGCTCAGCAAAGCTGATAGAGTCTTTAAAAAACTCAAAGTATTTTCTTGATCTTTGGAAATGTGCCACCCATGTTTCACGCGCAGACTTATTGGAAGTCATGAGCGACTTCTTAGAAACTAACTCATCACCAACGACCGCCTTACTAAATAGCCAGTTGGTTCGGAAAAAGTCTTCCAGCGAACTGGAGCTCATTTCGTTAAGTATCGAAAAAGAATCGAGAGTCGACTTTCAAGTCAACGCTGCTCGCCTATTTAGCGAAGGTGATGATCCGCCCCGGGAACTCATGGAATTGTTAAAGATACATCAAAGACGGCCAGTGCGTCCGTCACAAAAGATGTCCATAGAGCTGAAACTAAACCCAGATAAAGAGCCCTCAAACCAATTGGCGCGCCTTGATCTATATTTTGAGCAAGCGAAAGCTTATCAATTAACCGAAGAGTTAGCTCCTTATTACGATCAAAAATTTTCGATTCTAAATAAAGTGGGTCTGCATTCACTTCTGCCAGAGATCTTTGAACAAATGAGTTCTCAGCAATTGCCACTGAATTACAATTATAAACTTTTGAATTGGATAGATGATCAGATTGCAGGTCAGGGCCCAGGCGGTCGGCCCCTTGCCCACATCCGCCGTATTCCTTTTGAATCCGCCAGTTGGGAATATGACGGTGACTTCGATCAAATGGAAAGACTTCATGCGAAACGCGCGTTATTGAGACTCTGTCGAAAGCACAACGTGTCCTGCAAAAACGGTAAAAGTGGATAGTTCTTGTCGGCGAGACCCACCCTGCCATAGATTGAAGTTGTGAAGAACCTCCAATATTTTACCGGTTCATTCGTCGTTACTTTCTTAGGACTGCTGATCGGATTCGGGGTGGGCTATGTTTACTCCGGCACATGGGCCGGCGCTTTCTCCGCTCTCTTTCTAACTTTTGTCCTTAGTATTTTGGAAGTCTCACTTTCTTTCGACAACGCCGTCGTTAATGCCTCGGTCTTAAAAAAAATGACGCCGTTATGGCGCCACCGATTTATCACTTGGGGTATTTTGATTGCGGTTTTTGGTATGCGGATTGTCTTTCCCTTAGCCATTGTTAGCGTCATTGCGGGCATCAATCCCTGGGCGGCAATCGTATTGGCCGCGACGAAGCCACAGGAATATGCAGAGATCATGCTTTCGTCGCACGTCGCTCTTGCAGGCTTTGGCGGCGCCTTTCTTTTAATGGTGGCTTTCCGATATTTCTTTGATCAAGACAAAGTGACCCATTGGTTCGTCGGACTCGAAAAATTTTTGGTGGGGATGGGACGGATTCAGGCCATCGAACTAGCGATCTCCCTTATGTTATTTTATATTTTAAGTCGTTTTTTGAAAACTCCAGAAGAGCAGGTCACCTTACTGGTTTCGGGGATCTTCGGCCTAGTGACATTTGTTTTGGTCGACGGCGTCTCCGCCTTCTTGCAATTGCCCGCCGAAGGCCAGCGCAATATTGAAAAAGCCAGTGCGGCGATGTTCTTGTATCTTGAAATTCTAGATGCGTCCTTTAGCTTTGATGGTGTAATCGGCGCATTCGCATTAACGAACAATCTATTCATTATCGCCGCGGGCCTGGGCATCGGCGCCATGTTCGTGCGCAGCATGACCATCCTATTAGTAGAAAAGGAAACTCTAAATGAATTTCTTTACCTGGAGCACGGTGCTTTCTACGCGATCGGGGCTTTAGCGGCGATGATGTTGCTCGATCTTTTCGTGCACGTCCCTGAGGTTGTTACGGGCCTAATCGGGGCGGTGTTTATTCTTCTGTCGATCTGGGCTTCGGTCCGTCACGACCGCAAACTTAAGGTGGACAAGGCTCTGCTCACCTCTTAGATTACGACAATGCCTAAAAAGCCTAGTCTTCAAGCGAAAGTGCTGATCTCCGCTCTAGATAGTTTGAAGCGGAATCTAGTGGTCATGGGGCGCGGAGAAAAACAATTCCTCACCCACTACCGGACCGCTCGCTTGCACGCTTTTCAACTGGAATTCTTAGCCAAATTTTTGCGCAAATCTAACCTTGAAAACCTCGAAGTCTTTGAACGCTTGCTGATGCTTGCCAAAGACCTGGAAGACCGGCTGGGCGCATTCAATGAAACTGACGAGATGATCGCGTTTTGCCAGAGGTACGACGTTCATCTGCCCTCCATGAAATCTGCGGTGGCCCACTTTGAATCCCTTCGTAAAGTTCAGTATCGATCGTTGCTCAAGTGGATGAAAAGCTCAGGCTGGCAGGGGCGGGAGCCCCAGCAAATTCACACGGCGGGCGAATTGATCGCTCAACTCAAAGATTTAAGTGATGACGAATTGCGCGTAGCGGCCGCAAAAAAAATGGTCAAAGTATTGCTTGAGCTTCAAGAAAATGTCGACCAAGGCTCATTTTCACCGGCGCGGAACTCTGGCTACACGCTCAAAGAAGTGGAAGGTAAAGTTCACGAATTGCGCCGCGAAATACGTAAAGTGCCGATGTATGCTGGCTACGTCGAAGGTTTATTCGCCCTGACAGATAAGCCCATTCGCGGGTCAAAGAAGGGGGAGCGAGCCTTGATTTTTTTTTCAGGGCTAACGGATTCACCTTTAGCAAAAAGTCCGTTCGCAAAATTGCCGAAGCCCAGCGTTCAAAAACCATTGTTGATCCCGCGCCCGTTCTTTTTGGCGGCCACGAAATACGTCAGTGATCTTGGTTTTGCCAAAGATTGGGCCCAGAATATTGAACGTCTTCACAAAGCCGGTTTGCCCGGTGAAACTTCGTTCAATCAGCTGGATCCTTCGCTTAAGGATGCTTTTGGCAGGCCCGAACCGTTCAACACGATGGTTTTGCGAACCATTGTTGAGATTCAAAAAACTAAGATTTTTTTGCACATGGCTGACAGCCTTCAATCTCAGGTACAAAGGTAAATATGTCCAAAAAGAGCATCGACCCCCTGGTCCAAGAGATTTTGAGTAAAGTTCATCCCTCGCCCGTGCTGCAAAATGGATTTAGTGACGACGAAAAAGTCGATAAGATTGCAACCCATTTTCGCGAAATCATGCTCACCATGGGTCTAGATTTGAATGACGATTCGCTTCGCGAGACACCTCGAAGAGTCGCGAAGATGTATATTCACGAAGTTTTCGAAGGCTTGAATCCCCATAATTTTCCCAAGATGACAAGCATCGAAAATAAACTGAACTACGATGCTATGGTCACGGTGAAAGACATTTCCATTATCTCAGTTTGCGAACATCATTTCGTGACGATTGATGGTCGCGCCACGATCGCCTACATTCCAAAAAACAAGGTGATCGGATTATCGAAGATAAACCGGGTCGCCCGATTTTTCTCACGCCGACCGCAAGTGCAAGAACGTTTAACCAAACAGATAGCGGATTGCCTGACCCAAGTTCTTGAAACTAACGACGTTGCGGTTTTGATAAAAGCTAAACACTATTGTGTTGTTCAACGCGGGGTCGAAGACTCGGCCAGCGAAACAGTCACCAGCGATTTGCGCGGCGCTTTCCGCGATGACAATCGAACCAGAGCCGAATTTCTCGGCCTAGCGGGGTATTGAAATGTACGGAATCCATTTAGCTAAAGAGCCCTTTAAGTTTTCAGTTTCACACTTCACGATCTTTAGTCCGGAGCACGCCGAACGCTTGCACGGACATAACTACCAAGTCAGCGTTAGTATTTCGGTCGTAGAAGTCGACGCCAAAATCGGATTGGCCTTTGACTTCAATCTTGTGAAGCCCATGATTCGTAAAATATGCGACGCCATGGACGAACGTATTCTCATCCCCGAAAGATCGCCCTACCTAAAGATTGAAAAAGTGGGCACGCAGGTGCGCATTCAGTTCAACAAGAAGCAATATGAATTTCCGATGGAAGACACCATCTTCCTCCCGCTCGTGAACGTGACGACCGAAGAGCTCGCTCGCTACGTTGGTGAAAACTTGAAGATCGGCATGGCCGACCTTCCCGATTGGAAAGACCTGCAAGTGAATATCGAGGAAACTCGGGGCCAGAGCGTTAGTTACAAGCTCTCGCGCTAAAAATGGACCAACCTCCGGACGCCTCACGATCTGCTGAAAAGTTCATACAGATCAAGCCCGAAACCGGCATCGTCCACCTGCGCGTTCGGCACGCCGAAGGCGCCGGCCAGGATTTAGTGACATTTCTATTGTCAGTAGATCTTAGCCCACTCGGAATCCACGTCGAACCAAGCCTGATTGCGGATTGGCTGCACTACGGATCGATTTATCTTGAAGGAAAGCGTCTGCGTGAAAATTGTGTGATTAAGCCCGACGGGATCTTGCGTCTGCACACACGCCGGAAATCTTATGTTTCGACAATTCCGGATTTGAAAAACAGGATCGTATTTGAGCACGAGGATTTCTTGTTGTTGAACAAGCCCTCGGGCCTACCAACGCACGCGACTCTCGACAACTGCATTGAAAATGCTTCGCACTTGCTGTCGCAACAATTAGGAATCCCGCTCTTCGTGACCCATCGCCTCGATGTGGCGACGCACGGCTTGCTGATTTTAGCAAAGTCCCCTAAGGCGCAGGCGGCCATCAACAAGCAATTTGCTAAGCGGCAGGTCGAAAAAATCTATCGCGCGCGCGTGGCACTCCCAGTGCCCACCGGCCTAGTCACGCATTACATGGATCCCGAATCCCGCGTGCCAAAGATAATGAGTCTTGAACCGTGCGACAAATGGTGGGAATGCCGCATGGACATCCTGTCTTGCACACGCTTGCCAGATTCAAATCACGAATTGATGATTCACCTCCACACCGGCAAAACCCACCAAATCCGCGCCCAACTCCGAACCCTAGGTGCGCCCATCAATGGTGATACCGCCTATGGCTCCCAAAATCGAGCCAGCGAAGGCCAAATCGACCTCGAATGCCACCGATTGAATTTTCGCTGGCTCCAAAAAGAAATCCGAGTCAGCACACCGTAATCCAACCGAGCTCAAAGTAGGCAGCGAGCGAGCAGATCTAAAGGGAAGAGAGTCAACCATCGTCCCTTTCCCGTCCACAAAAAAATTTCCCGTCCTCCTTCTTCACTCTCTCCGCCGCGGACGGCGGAGAGAAGGCTCTCACACGGGTAAGTTGAAGAAGCGGTCTCCAACGGTGA
>JBEIHA010000034.1:0-15705 GCA_040381635.1 Pseudobdellovibrionaceae bacterium | reverse complement strand
GGCAATAGCGTTTGGGTCAGAGCTACGGGGGCGAAGAAGTTGGTATCGAAGGTGCTTTTTACTGCGTCGATGCTGATGGTGCTGGCGTTGGCGCTGCGGAAGCCGTCGGTGCCTTGGGGGTCGTTCATGACGCCGGCGTTGTTGATTAGGATATCTAACCGGCCGAATTTTTCTTCGAAGTATTTGGCGGCTTTTTTGTGATCGGCGTAGTTGGTGACGTCGAATTGCAGGAAATCGGCGGGGAGTTTTTTATGCTTTAGTTTTTTGGCTGCGGCTTCGCCGTCAGCTAGCTTTCGGGCGCCGATGATGACGTGGATGCCTTTTTCGGCTAATTCGCGGGCGGTCTCGAAACCGATGCCGCGATTGGCGCCGGTGATGAAGGCTACTTTTTGTTGTGACATGTTTATTTGCTCCTTAATGGATAATCTACGTAACCCTCCGGCCCCGGGGTGTACAGCTTCGTTGCGTCGAAGTTGTCTAGGGGGATTTTGGCTTTCGCGCGTTCGACGTAGTCGGGGTTGCCGATGAAAGGTCTTCCAAAGGCGACGAGATCGCCTTTGCCCTCCGCTAGATCGGCTTCGGCGCGATCGATGTCGTAGCCTTGCGATAGAATATATGTTTGCTTAAAGAATTCACGCACTAGGCGCTTCACGTCGCCTTTTCCGTGATCGATGACGTGGATGTAAATTAACCCAAGTCTAGAAAGCTTCGACGCGAGCTCAGTATAGAACTCGTCAGTGCCTTCAAACGCCTCCAGATCGTTGAAGGTTCCGTAGGGCGAGATACGAAAGCCCGTTTTCTCGGGGCCAATCGCTTGCGCCACGCTTTTTGCGATTTTGAGAGCGAACTCCATTCGGTTTGTTCCATAGATGTCCTTTCTGACGTTGGACCGGGGATTTAAAAATTGATCAATCAGGTAGCCGTTTGCTCCGTGAATCTCGACGCCGTCGAAACCCGCCTGCGGTCGCCCGCTGGGCGTAGTACTGCGCCATCAAGGTGTTGGGCAGATTGCCGGTGGCCCTTGACCTTGTCATCGGTGCCATAACGAACTTGTTTTTCAGAGTGAGGGGGCCGAGGGCTGCGGGCTCGAACAGTTTCATTTTGCTTCTCCTGATATTTTTATTAATTTAGAAACTTGTTTGGTTACAGTTATATTCAAATAAAACCGGGCCTTAGCTTGTGTCCACTTCCTCCACCAGATCGGACAGTTTGATATTCTTGAGCTTATCCGCCAGGGCGGAGTTCGCGGCTTGGAAGACCGGGGTCAAAACACTTTTCATCTTGGATCGATGGGGGCGCGAACTAGTCTTTCTTCTTGATCTTGGTGACCTTGCCGTTCTCAAACCGCAATTCACCCATTTCATCAAAGGGTAGGCTAATTAATCCGAGCTTTGCTTTGCCGGTGATCCGGTAAGGCGTGTTGCCTTTACCCAATAAACTTCCGACCGACTTCAATAAATTCTTAAGCTGTACCTGCACGGGCAAGCTGATCACGGTGGTCGCGTTCTTCTCGACTCTTAGGCCTTTATCAACTTGGCCGGTGCCCACGTTTTCGCCATCGAATTCAAGATCGTATTTGACCTGGTCGAGTTCCAGCGGAAAAGCGTTCGGGTTTTCGACCTGGACTTCGAAGATCAATTGCGCGCCTTCAAAGTTAGCCGAGGCTAGCTTTACGTTTTCGAGTTTCAGTTTCGGTTCGATGATTTTCTTTTTGCCTAAAAGCGAGCAGCCGGTGAGGGCGAAGCACAGGACCAATAGTAATTTCATGGGCCAAGACTAGCGCGTTTGCAAAGACATTGAAAGCTCGCATATCTCGCCGCATACTGGGGCAAACCAGCGAAAGGCGCGCCGTGAAATTCGAAAAAGAGTTTAAAGTAGAGCAACAAATTGATCTGCCCATCGCCGAGGTTTTTGATTTTTTCTCGCGCGCCGAAAACCTGCAGCGGATCACGCCGCCGCTTTTGGATTTTAAGATCGTCACACCTCTGCCGATCGAAATGAAGACGGGCACGTTGATCGACTACCGCCTGAAAGTGCGCGGGCTGCCCATGCGCTGGCGCACTTTGATTGCCGATTGGCAACCGCCGCACCGTTTTGTCGATACGCAATTGAAAGGCCCGTACAGTCTTTGGCATCACACCCACGAATTCGAAGCCCTAAGCCCTAATTCGACGATGATCCGCGACACCGTCCGCTATCGCCTGCCGTTTGGTCCGCTGGGTTTGTTGGTGCACAAGTTGATCGTGGAAAACGACATCCGTCAGATTTTTGATTTCCGCTTAAAGGAAGTCCCGCGCCTGTTGATGGAGAAAAAATGAGATTTGCGGCGAGTGTCTTTGCGATCATTTTATGTTTAGCCCCCTTGACCCGCGCCCACGCCGAAGTGATTCCTGATTTTTCATCGGAAACCTTGTTGGGCGAGCTTTTGCAGGCCGAGATGACCGAAAAAGTGAAATTCAGAAATGTGCACTGCGAAGCCGATTTTCTAAAGCGCGCGACCGAGCCCTACACCAAGATCGCCGAGATTTGATATTCGCCACTTGGAATAAAGCCGCCCGCGGCGGGGTCGGTCAGCGCGGCGCTTTTCAAAAATTTGAAGGCGGCTGGCGGTTGGAGTCTTACTTGGCCGGCGATTGATCGTCACCTATCGGGAGATATTCGCGCAGTCCATCTCCAGGTTAAAGCTTCCGCCGGATTCGGTGGCCAATAAACTCATCGCGTAGGTGTTTGTGGGGCAGGTGACGCTGTTAGTGCCCGTGACGGTCGTTCGAGTGCTGCCCGGGGTCCAGCCGCTCAAATTGACGACGCCATTACTTGGGCTGCAGGTCACGATTTTCCATCCCGCGGCCGACGACACCGGTTTCATCGCGTAAACGATCAATTCGATTTTGCGCAAGAGCGAACGACTGCCGCGCGATATTCCAGGAGCAAAATCTTCGACCACGGCGAAAAGATCGGCCCTGACGGCCTTCACGTCATAAGGTTCTGACAAAGGCGTTCCCGTGGCCTCAGGCTGATGGGTGAGCACCGCCGAGCCGAGTTCGGCGCCGGGACCGGATCGACGCTGAAGATGTAAACGGCGAAGTACGGCGCCCTTAAAAGGTACGGCGGTCACCGGCGCGGTGGCCGACGTCGGATCGCCCGGCCAAGTTTCAAACATGATCTGTCCAGCGCCTGAGGGGTCTCTTAAAACAACATCCTGAAGGGGCTCGGGGTCGGCGGCTGCGGCTTGCTGGTTCGGATTGAAGTTGTTCGCCAAGGGCGCACTGGTGGCTGAAAGGTAGCCGTAACCCAGAGTATTGCTGCAGGCCTGGGCGTTTTCTAGGAGGTCGCCCACACCGCGCATAAAAAGCGTGGCCTCGAGCGCGCGCTGCACGGCCACCTGCTGAACTTTATTGTTATCAATATTTGTCAGAATGGCCTGAATGATAATTCCACCAACGACGGTGGCGGCAAGAGCGTAAACAATGGCGATCCCACGCTCATTTCTTAGCATCTTTGGTCTTTCCGAGTGTTTTCACAATGACGTCGTCATTTTTTAGACGGTCGACGTCGTAGTCGATGACTTCTTAAATAAACTTAGACTTTCCCCGGGGGATCTTTTCAAACCGGTCGCCATCCAAAAGTACAAAGTTGTCTGGTGGTTCAAACTGGGCGGTGTGCCCGACACCGTCCAACATGACTTTAATCTTCTTGGGCTTGGCGGACACCACGAGGATCGGGCCACTGTCGACGCGTTGGCGGGGCGACGTTACACGCAAGCGATAAACACCCGGAGTTTGTAGCTTAAGATCCGAGAATTCGGCCAGGCTGGACCGCAGTGAAGTATTCAATGACCCACCCGTAAGCCCTAAGTGCCCGGCGGGGCCCTCGATTAAGCCGATGCTTAAAGACTGCGAATCATCAGTGACCGGTCGGCCACTCTTGTCCACGGCCTGCACTTGCACGCGGAAATCCTGATCCGAAAAAACTTCCACTGGCAAGCTCGAGAAGCGCAGTTCATGAATCGTTCGCGGACCGTTCAAAAGAACGGAGCGAGCGTCACCGGGTTTTGAGTTACGCGCCGAAATCACCGCCGTGTCTGTTTTCTTAGCACCGGGCACGGGCTTCGGTCCCGATGAGGGTTTCGTGCACGAGGTCGCGCTCAGCAGAAATAGGATAAGGATGTTCAGCTGTCTCACTAGTCGAAGGCTGACATGTCCAAAACAGATTTCCAAGTCAAAACTCCAGCGAACGGGCCGCGTGTAGGCTCGGTTTGAATACGCTGTTTATGAGGTCCGGCCTCTCGGTAAAATAACTCTCGGTTCGGAAGGAGCGTTCCAGCAAGTCTTTACCCCCCGAAAGCACTTCGATCCCGTGGTCCTGCCAGATTCGTCCAACGTCCTTAGCCGTAGGTCGGGCAAAAACAAAGAGCTCACTTCCCATGAACGGGCGCACATCTGAAAACCCAGCCGCGCGTAAGGTGTTTTGCAAGGCCATATTCCACAAGAATCCTTCACTTTCTTCAGGATTGGCGGAGTTCAAAAACAGCATGGCCGAATCGAAGGCTAAGAAGCCGTCTTCCTTGAGGGCGCGAGCCACCAGCCGGTAGAATTCCACCGAGTAAAGCTTCAGTAAGTCGTAACTGAACGGCAGGGGAAAGTCGGCATAGATGGCATCGTAACGTGCGTTTTGCAAACGTACGAATTGAAAGGCATCACCGCGCACGACGTTGATTCGCGGGTCTTTCAATGACCCCTGGTTGAGCTTTGTGAAGTAGCGATTTGCGCGGGCCGCTTCGATCATCCAGGGGTCAAGTTCAACAAGATCGACCTTTTCCACGCGGTCGCCGTATTTAAGAATTTCGCGCGCCACCAGACCGTCGCCGCCCCCTAAAACAAGAATCCGCTTGGGCACCCGGCCCGCGTACTGAATGGGCACGTGCACTAAACTTTCGTGATAGCGGGTTATCCAGCGCGGATGCAACTGCGGGTGCCCATCCAGAAAGAAAATGTAATCGAGCGGCCCATAGGGTACGAAGTCGGCTCTTTGGAAGGGCGTTTGCACTCGCAATATCTTTGGGCGCATAAACAGATCCACAACGGTGTCTTTGAAACTGGATTTTCGCGCTTCGCTTAGGTTCATGTAGCGCGACTGCAAATGCCATTGCTCGATGTGACCCCCCATAGCGGAAAGTCCGAAGAGAGTGGCGAAGAGAAGCGCGCTGGTGTTCCAGGCGCGAGGTTCGAAGCGCCAATTCAAATACGCCACTAGCCCCAGATTTAAAACAACCGCAAATGCGGACAATTGCAGCGGGGAGAGTCGTTGCGCCAAGGACACGAAAGCCAGTGTCGCCGCCAGCGCACCCAAATAGTTAACGGCCAGCAACCGGCCCGTGCCTTCGGTCTTAGCCAGACGTAAAAGCAAGGTCAGGCTAGCACCAGAGAAAAGACCAAGGATCAGTGCGGGGATCTGGGAAGACAGCAGCAGGAGAGTTTGCGAGCTGGCCACCGCGTCGGCCGGCGTCAGCGAATCGGCTTCGTGCAGAAAATATTTGATTAAGAAATAAAGTGCGTAAATCCACACCGGCCCCAGCAGGCCGGTGAAGCAAAGTGTTTTCTCAGCGAGCAGAAGGGTTTTCGTCGTCCGATCTTTGGCGGTAAGTCCTGCTAGCGCCGCGCCTATGCCTAAACCGGCCATGTAGAACCCCATGGTCCATACCTGTACGGCTATGGCGTCCGACACCAAGGATCCCAAGGTCTGCACCAGAATTTGGCTGTGCAGAAGGCCGCATGCGGAACTTAAAAAACCAATAGGCAAAAGAAAATTCATGGATTGGCCCCGGCCAAGTAAATGAATCGTCCGAAGTGTTCGGTCAATTCCCGATTATACCAAAGCAAGACACCACCGCCGACCAGACCAAAAGTAAACAAAAATAGTTTTCTACGCTCGGTGGAAGGAGCCAGAAGACAGGCCACCGCCCCGGCCGAAGCGGTCGCCAGTCCCGCAAAAGCCGCCGTCCCAAACAAGCCCAGGCTTGGCAAAAGCCACAGAAGAAAAAAAGCCGTTCCCAGTAGGGTGCCTAAATAATCTAGCGCGAGCACTCCGCCTTCGCGAAACCGGCCTTCGCCTAAACGTAAAAGTAGCGGAAGCTCCATGCCCGAAATGAAACCAATGATCAGGGCCAGCGCGGCGATCAAGGCATAGACAAGTGGGCCATACATAGCACTGTCCGCGGCTAAGACCCATATTCTTAGGCCACGCTCGGCGTAGATCGCGGCGAAGGGCGCAAGGGTGCCGCAGAAAGCGAGGGCGACTTCCAGTTGGAGCAAGCGCCGCCACTGCGCTGGGCGCGGGGTGGGCACCGACACCAAGCTGCCCAGGCCCAGCGCAAATAGATAAATTCCGATGGTGAGCGCGTATTGAAACCAGGTTCCGCCCAATAGAGCGGCCGCGGTTTGTGCTAAGGTTAATTCATAAACGATGCACGCGGCAGCGATCACCACGACGACCGGGGCATAAATCAGAGCAAACCACATCAGCGCACCGACGGGCAGCAAGTGTAGGTGGGGATAAGAGTAGTGCTGGAACTGCCGCAGTAGCCGCAGCCAAATTTTCCGCAGCCACACAATGTCAATTGGGCCGGAGAGCCTTGCGGTACGAAAGATTGCCCGACCAAATACATGCCCGTTGGACAGGTGTAAACGTCATCGGGATTCGCCGTCGTCGTCGAGCAATCCGCACCTACGATGCTGGGTGACCAGCCCAGCTGCGATCCTTGATTGTCAGGCGGACGGCAATCGCGGATCCGCCAAGCCACCCCGGCGGAAAGTCTTTCGATTTCTAAAAGGAGGGAAGTCGTCTTGGGTGCCAGATCTATCGCACCTACGTGATTGTCTTTTAGTTTGTAGACGAAATCGGCCAGGATTGTGCGCCTCACCACGGTGATGGGTGCACCGCCAGGTTCGTACCTTTCGTTGCGATCTACGCCTACGGTCGAAACATTAGTCAGTTCCATTCGTTCGATCAAAAGTCGCGGAGCGATCTCGTTGCCTACGGCGTAGGCTTCGGGGGGGCGCATGGCCAAGCTGGCCACTCCGCTTGAGGGACCTATATCTATTTGAATGTCTACACCGGGTGCCGCGGCCGCGGGATCGAAGCCACCGCCAATCACGGGGCGGCAACGTTCGGGATTGGACAGCACCGCCATAATGTTCGTGAATGTTTCGTTGTTTCGAACTTGCGCATCGAGCTGGCGGCTGGATTGACTTAAGTGTGTGATGAATTCAGAAACACCAAGCGACACCACCGAAAGCAACCCCACCGCCACGATCACTTCGATCAGCGAAAATCCAGAGTTGTTGTGAAGGGGTTGCGCTTTCAAGCTACCTCACCCTACAGCACTTCACGAGTTGACTGGTGGCCGAGGTGTCCAATGCTGGGTTACGGCAGGTACAGCCGCAACCCCATTTGCTGCAACAGCAGGCCTCGAAGCCTTGTGTGGCTTTGTGGCTTAAGTTCTGCCCAACGATAAACATTCCCGCGGGGCAGTCGATTTTGCCACCGGCGCCCATGACTCCGTCGGCGCAATCGGTTCCTAGTTCGCGCCAACCGATATTGAACGCCAACCCTTCGGCCGAACCAGTCTTAGCGGCTTTCCACGTCCCACCGCCCTGGGGGCGCTCTAACACCACCGTGATGGGTACCCGCCGCGAAAACGTTAACGGTCCATCCCCGCCGAGGTCTAAATTTGTAATGTCCCGCGCGGCTCTTAAATTCATTAAGTTTATCTCCAGATCAGCAAATATAGCCCGACGTTCGTAAACGACAGCGGTAGTGGGATTTGTGTAAATCTGGGGAATGGTTGAACCAACGTCACCGGCACCGGTCACGTGATTTTTTTTAATTACGTTTAAACCGGTAATCAAAAATTTGTCATCGATCCTAGCCGTCGCTGGTGCCAACGTTGCATTGCTGCCCGCAAATGCCGTGTAGGCCGCGTTGAGCCCGCTTCCGGCATCGAGGAGGGTGACCGGCTGGGCAGTGGTCAAGTCTGGATCAAGCGAATTGGCGGCCGTGGCGGCTCCTGCCGAAACATAGCCGGCGCCAAGCGCAAAACTATTTTGTAGATTGCTCGCGATTTCCGCATGGAGTGACGTGACCTCCAAAGACTGCATATTGCTAGTCATAGACCGACCGGCGATGTTCGAGGCCGTGGCGAACACGGCCACCACGATTCCAAGAATCGCGAGCGAGGCCAACAGTTCAACAATACTGAGGCCACGTCCGTTCACTTGGCGTTGCCCCGTTCGCGCGCGCCCAGAGTCTTGGCCAGATCTTTCAGGTCATTCATAATATCATGCAATTCATCATTGGGGCGCAGCTGTCGGCCGATGTTGTAGTCGCCCTCTTTTATCTGAGCGATGGCGGCGCGAATGGCGATGCTGGGTCCCCCGATGCGTTCCCCGATCACCATAAGAACAATAAGATTGGTCATGAGGAAAAGGAGAAAGCCCCCGACCACCAACATCGCCATAGAAATCAGGTGGCCCTGAACAAACAAAGATACGGGGTGATCGGGCGAAGCGCCCACCGCCGCCGACACTTCATCCAAAAGATGGGAGGCGTAAAAAAGCATACCGCTAAAAATAAGCACTGCGATCACGAAGATCACGGCGCAGTAGCGCGCGGTCGGCGCGGCGGCTTTGAAATAGTTCAGTCTTAATCGGCGATTCATTTTCACCGGCCTTCCCTTTGACTATATATCAACATAGGCAAGGTTTCGGCGCAAACTAAACTGAAAATGACGGCTCCGATAAAAGTGATCGCGTTGGGCGGCCTAACCCAAAGATCCGTAAAGATGAATCTGTGTCAGTAATTTGCGATTGTATCCTGACGAATCATTAGTATGATTTTTAGCACGACAGGGAGGTCGATATGACAAATCTTTTTGGCGCCATTACGGCGTTTATTGCTCTTGCAATGGCATCCACCGGCGCATCAGCCGGGGAATTTCTAGTAAAGTACAAAAACCAAGCCGGCTTGAATTCCATAATGGAAACGGCGCGCGTACGCATGAATACGATGCAGGTCATGGATCGCCATGCGCCCGGTCAATTCGTCAAAGTCAGCATCATGAAAAACGCCGAAGCGCGCACACTGGCGGAGCTCTCGAGCAATCCGAACATTCAATGGGTCACGCCCAACTTCAAACTTGAGGCTTTCCGCACCCCCGTAAATGCAACCGCTTTGCGTAGCCAATGGGCCATGGCCAAAGTTCAGGCCGAGAAAGCTTGGACCCGTGCCGGCAACAAAGGTAAGCGCGAAATCATTGTCGCCGTGATCGACACGGGCGTGGACTCTCGCCACCGGGCTTTGGCTCCGAACATGATCGCGGGCTATGACTTCGCCGGCAACGACACCGATCCGCAAGACGAAACCTCATCCGCTAATCCCGGCCACGGCACGCATTGCGCCGGAGTCGTCGGAGCCACCGGCCTGATCGACGGAGGCATCGTGGGCATGGGCGCTAGCCTCTCGTTAATGCCGATCCGTTTCTTGGATAAGAACGGAAGCGGAGACTTGAACAACGGTATCAAGTCGATCGATTTCGCCATCGAAAAAGGCGCGCACGTGATTTCGGCGAGCTGGGGTGCTTCAGTTGCCCGTGCTCAGGCTACGGCTTTGATCGAAGCGGTTGAACGCGCCGATGCCAAAGGTGTGATTTTTGTGGCCGCCGCCGCCAATGACGGCGCCAACAACGACAGCAAAGACGTCTTTCCCACCAACGTGAATTCCGCGAACATGATTTCGGTCGCGGCGTCGGGTGAATCAGATTCCAAGCCACAGTGGTCTAACTATGGTAAGGCCATGGTGCATGTTTCGTCCCCCGGTGAAGACATCATGTCGACTTTGCCCGGTGATAAGTACGGCAGCTTGTCCGGCACTTCGATGGCGACTCCCCTGGTCGCGGGAATGGTCGGCTTCTTGAAGTCGCAGGATCCCACTTTGACCGGTAAACAGATTCGCGCGTTGTTGCAAACGACGGGCGCTAAGGTGGCCATCGAGACCGCTTGTAATTGCCGCGTCGACGCCTTCAACGCCGTCGATCATTTGTTGAGCAAAAAGCCCTGGGTTGTTCCCGCGGCAGCGTCTTTGGATCTGAATGGCACGGTCAATGTGGCGATGATGAACGGCGCAGCGCCTTTCACTTACACTTCGAGCAATCCGGCCGCTTTGACGGTGGATGCTCAAGGTGTCGCCAAAGGTTTGGCCGAAGGTGTGGCCACGATCACCGTGACCGATGCCAACGGCGTTGCCGTCACTTCGTTGGACTACAACGTCGGCCAAAAAGCCAGCGCCCCGGGCGGCGGCGACTGCCCGATCGGCGACGCAGCGATGTGCGAAAGCGTCTGCGCGATCCTGCCCGATCTACCGTTCTGCACTAAATAGTTAGATTGTTCCAAAGGCCGGCCCCGCGCCGGCCTTTTTTTCTGGTCAAATCGCGATCAAAACTCGAAATCTAGGTTCAAGCCGCACCAAGTATTTGAATAGCTGATTGATCGTCAATTCCTCCACCCGAAACTTCATCACCAAACTAGCATTCGACTGAGTCGTCCCCATATAGCGACCCAAGGCCTTCTGTGAATATCCATTCCTGAACTGAATCCGTCCGATCAAAAAGCAAATTTCCTTCTTCACCTCATTCAACTTGTCCCGCGCCGGGGGGCTCAATTCCGTTGATCGTCTTCTCTTGCTTTGCATTCGTGACACCTCCACTTTGAGTTTTCGTGAAGTCAGCAAAGCCAAGACCGAGCTCAGCCTCCTTTCATTTTTAGCTGGAGCTGAGCGCCGTCCCAATCTCGGACCTATAGTGAATCGACTAAAATTTTAGTGAACTCACTATGTCGTGCCCCGGGATTGCAGGCGAACTAGAATTAAATTAGTAGAGAGCAATCAGTTCGCGAAATTTCGTACTGAAATGACTAAAACGCAAAGTGGAGGTGCGGGTTTCGCGCAGGCGGCGGCGGCCAGCGCGGTGGCGAAACTTTACGGGAGTAAATCGGGGGCGCAGGTGGTGGGGCCGAGTAGCGAGGCGAAGAACGGGAGGAAGTCCGCCTTTATGCGCGAGTCCCACGAGTGGCTTTCGCCCATGACTTTCAGGCGCATTTTGCGAAGGGCGAGGGGCTGGTGGAAAAACTGGGTGGCGCGGCGGAATTCTTGGAAGGCGTTTTGAGCGGTGGCTTCGCGGTCGAAGGCTTCGCCGTTTTTGCCGGGCACGATGTCGAACATAAAACCGGTTTGGCCAGGCTTGATCGAATCCACCAAACCGCCGACGGCGCTAACGAGTGGAATGGTGCCGTTCTTCATGGCGAAAAATTGATTCTGGCCGGAAGGTTCGAACCAAGCTCCGTTCACGGTGAAATCGCCGTACCGAGTGAGGACCTTCTCGAGGCTCGAAGAAAACGGTTGATAGCGAACGCTTTCGGGATAGATGCGTTCGAGTTCGCGGAAGCCTTCGACGAAACGTGGTTCGCCGTCGCCGGTGATCACCCATTGCGAATCGCCAAGGGCCGCCGCCGCATCAATCGCCTCAAGCAGATAATCGAAACCTTTTTGTTCGGCCAAGCGGGAAGTCAGAATAAAAATGGGTTTTGAGGCGTCGATGGGAAGTCCAAGTTGGGCTTGGAGCTCCGCCTTGCCGGCCGCTTTTCCGTTGAGATTAAGGCGATTGAAATCTGTAGGTTCCCAGTCACTTTCGATGATGCCGTTAAGAAAGCCGAACATGCGATTCTGGTTTTTTAGAAAACGGACAACGCCATCGAGGCCCGCACCAAAACGGGGTGTGGCGATCTCCTGCGAATATTTCCTTGAGACCGTGTAGGTGGCGTCGGAATACATCATACCAGCTTTGATAAAGCTGATCTGACCGTAGAATTCGTAGCCGTCCATGGTGAAGTGGCGAGGGCTTAGGCCCAAAAATTCGCCCAGCGAATACGGGAAGTTGCCTTGGTAAGCAATGTTGTGAATGGCGAAGACGATCTGCGGAACCTTACGTCCGCTGAGCCGCGCTTCACGAAGGTGAACAGCGATCAGTCCTGTCGTCCAATCGTTCAATATAACGATGTCGTAATCTTGCGAAAGAATGTAGTCGGCGGCGGCTTTGCCGAAAGCGCCAAAGGATTCACCTAAGGTGGGATCGGGGCCGTAGCCTTTGGGGCCGGGTGCGCGGCCTTCGCCGCGATTGTCAAAGTAGTTCACTTGGTCTTCGTTGTTGTCATGTCGAAGAAAGATGGTGTTGTTCAGCGGCCGACGTTGGCGAAAAACGGTGAATACACTTCGTTTGTGGGCGACTCCGCCGCGCCAATCCAAATCCACTTCAATTTTCTGGCCCGTGGGGTGGGAGAGACGGCTCCCTCCGCTCAAAAAGTGGGGCATAAGAACATCCGCTTCCACGCCTAGCCGATTCATCGAAACCGCGAGCCCCGTGGTCGCGTGGGCCAGACCGCCAGTCTGAAGAATGCCTGTCTGTTCGGGGCTTACGATAAGCACCTTCGGCGTGGCCCAAGCTGTGGACGCAAGCACGTACAGAGCCAGGAGGGCGAATCGTCGTTTGTTCATAAAGGATTGAATAGTGCAGTCCGTCGACCAGGGGCACTATAATGATTTCAATAGAACCACGGATGTCCCGCGGATATCGGCAATTACTGTCGAGGTGGTCGCCGGACCAACGGTCGAGCGGATTTCGGCCAGCGAATCGCGCCCGTGGGGGGTGCCGGGCTTCACTAAAAGATAGGCTTCGCCGCCCGGGGCCAGCGCGTGCTCCACCGCGCGGATTAGACAGCGAAAATCCGCGTCTAGAAAAAAGCGGGCGCGGTTGTTGATTTCGACCGGGCTGGGTTTGCCGTCACTGGGGTGAAAATAGGGCGGATTGGAAACAATCAAGTCATAGCGGTCGGCGAATTCGGGATCGAGCAGCCGAGAATAATTCATATGCAGAAAGCGCGCGGACTTGCCGGTGATCTTGGCGTTTTCTTCGACGTGCGGAACGAAGGCTTCTTGCACCTCAAGAAAATCGAGCGACGTGATGGCGGGCAAGTGATGGCTTAGTTCAAAGCCGATCACGCCGCAGCCGGCGCACAAATCCAGCACGCGGGTTTGCGCGTCGACGCGCGCGCGCTCGGCCACGAGTTTGGGAAAAAGCACCGAGTCCTGGCAGAAATGATAATCCGTGGGCTGCGAATAGGAATAGGTGAAATTCACGTTCATGATTCACGCTTCTCGGAAAGAAAAAACAGAAATGCAAAAGCGACCATGGCGAAGCCCACCCAAGACGTCAGCCACCAGCCGCCACGCGCAAAACTCCAAGCACCGAGGGCCGAGCCGCTGGCGCCGCCGATAAAAATGGTGGCGATGTAAATTCCGTTCAAGCGGCTACGCAGACCTGAATCCAAAGCGAAGATTGCGCGTTGACCTAGAACTAAGTTCGCGGTGATTCCGGCATCGAGCAAAATGGCCGCCGCGACCATCGCAATAACAGAACCGCTGAGCCAAAACGCAGCCATGCTGACGATCATCGCTACCGCCGTGGCCATGCGGCTGTGACCACGGTCCGCGGCCTTGCCGGCGAAGGGCGCTGAGAGTGCGCCTGAAACTCCGACCAAGGCGAAAAGCGCGATCGCAGTCTGCGAAAATTGAAAATCGGGGCCCATCAAAAGCAAGGGGCTTGCGGTCCAAAACAAACAGAACGAGCCGAACAGGAAAGCCTGATAAATCGCGCGCCGACGTAAGATCGTGACTGTGCTAAACAAGTGGGCCATCGACTTAAGTAAACTAAAGTACTTTAAATCCCTAACGACTGGTGGGCGCGGTGGTAGAACCTTGTAAAGAACCAGCGCGATCAATGAAATCATCACCGCCGCCGCGATAAAAACCGCATGCCAGCCGAACCCGTCGCTGATCAAGCTCGCCACCGGGCGAGAAAGCATGATGCCGATCATTAGGCCACTGGTCATACTACCGACCACTTGACCTCTCCGTTCATCCGAGGCGAAGTGCGCGCCGTAAGGCATGATCATCTGAACCGCTGAAGTGCCAAGACCCGTGGCAAAAGCCGCGATAAAGTACGGAAGCGCTTGTGAAACAAACGCCAGTCCAAGTAGGCCCGCAATGGCGATCACCAGCGTGCTCAACAACAAGCGACGGGTTTCGACGATATCGCCGAGGGGAACAAGAAATAAAACGCCCATTCCGTAACCCACTTGGGTCAAGGTCACGACCAAACCCGCCACTTCGGGGGCGAGTCCTAAAGATGAACTGATCGTCGCGACCAGCGGCTGCGCGTAGTACAGATTAGCCACGATCACACCGATCGCGGTGGCAAGAAGAACGACGAGGCCTTGGCTCATAGGATGTTCAATTACACGATTCGCGGACACTTGAATATCACTTAGAAGTTTATGATAGTTGTGGAATGAACAACGTCAGCCGTTTTTTGATCCCCCTGGTCGGCACCATTTGTTTGTGGCCCGCAGTGCCGTCGTGGTTGGCTTTGCTTATGGGTGTCGCGCTGGCGTTGAGCTTGGGCAATCCTTATTTGGATCAAACTAAAAAAATCACTCCGCGTTTGATGGCGCTTTCGATCGTGGGCCTGGGCTTCGGTATGAATCTGGCAGTGTTGGCGCAGGTGGGATATCAAGGGATCGGATACACCGTGGCGGGGATCGCGGTGACTTTTTTCTTAGGCTGGGTGACGGGAAAAATCTTTGGAACTCAGCGCGATATATCGTTGCTGTTGACCTGCGGGACGGCGATTTGCGGGGGCAGTGCGATCGCCGCGGTTTCGGCGGTGATTCGCGCGAAAAGTCAGGACATCACTGTGGCGCTCGGGACGGTGTTTTTGCTGAATGCTTTGGCGTTGGTGATTTTTCCTCCTTTAGGGCACTACTTCGGCTTAAGCGAAACCCAATTTGGACTTTGGAGTGCGCTTGCCATTCATGACACCAGTTCGGTGGTCGGTGCTTCGATGCAATTTGGTTCACGGGCCCTGGAAGTGGGCACCACGGTGAAACTGGCGCGCGCGCTTTGGATTGTTCCGCTGGCTTTGTTGATCGGCTACCTAAGGTCGCGGGAGAAAAATGTCGATGCACCGACCGGCGGTTTTAAGAAGCCTTGGTTTATTCTTGGCTTCGTGATGGCCGCGGCCTTGATGACTTGGGTGCCCGCGCTTCAGCCCACGGGACAGCTGATTGAATCGGTAGCGCGGCGGACGATGGTGCTGACCTTGTTTCTGATCGGTGTGGGTCTAACGCGCCAGACTTTAAAAGCCGTCGGCTTTAAGCCCTTCATGCAGGGAGTGATGTTGTGGTTTGCGGTGAGCAGCTTGACCTTAGTGGCGATTGCCGCAGCCTTAATTGGGTGATAGCGTTCTCGGATGATTGATTTTTATTATTGGAACACGCCGAACGGACACAAGATCTCCATCATGCTCGAAGAGACCGAGCAACGTTACAAACTGCATCCGGTCAACATCACCAAGAACGAACAATTTGCGCCTGATTTCTTGAAGATTTCTCCGAACAATAAAATTCCCGCGATTGTCGACAACGAACCGAATTATGGAAAAGGCACGCCGATTTCGCTGTTCGAATCGGGCGCGATTCTTTGGTACCTGGCTGAAAAAACCGGTCGCTTTGTTCCGCAAGAGGCGAAGGGCAAAGCCTTGGT
>JBEIHA010000033.1:0-15787 GCA_040381635.1 Pseudobdellovibrionaceae bacterium | reverse complement strand
TGTGCCATCGCGAATTGCGAGAAGCAAATATGAAGCGCTAAAAATGCCACTGCAAGATGTTGTAACAAGCACTACCCCAAGTTGATGTATCCCGTTAACAGGATACAAAGAACACTAATCAAATTGAATATATATAGATGAGATCTGGACCCAGACCTGGTCTGGTTCGGCAAAGATTTTAAAGAAGAAAGACGAGCGCTAAGCCCAGCTGACCGTTGTAGTAAATGCGATCTTCGAAGGAAGAAGGTGACGGATTATCGGTGGGGCCCAAACGTTGAGTGGGGGCATTTGGCCCTTGGAAAATCAACCAACGCAAATCTGCGCGAATGCCAACGTTGTTGGTGATAAAAAAGTTTTGACCCACGCCCAAATTGAAGCCAACCGTGCTGATGCTGTCCATATTGATGTAACCAAGTCCCGCGAGAGCAAACAAATTCAGGTTCATCACCGTCTGCTTGGAGACCGATATTTTCCCGTAGTACGCGATAAACTGATAGTTAGCAAAAACAGCCCAGGAAGGATGCGGTGCTTTGGAAGCGTCGAACGACGGGAAACGCCGGGAAATGTTGGGGTCATTGGGATTACCGGCCTTCAGCTGTTCGCCGTAGTCGCTCAATCCGTCCATCCAATACAAGCCCTGAACATTAATGGCGCTAGTATCGCTGTAATTGTAGGTGCCCTGACCGCTGAACATATAATCATTGTAGTAGGGCTCGTTCATTTCTAAGCCGCCACCGATTCCGAATTCGAAACGTTTCTCGGTGATGACATTGCGATTCAAGACCGCGCGCTGCTTATCGAATATCGGAAGGGTCGATTCACGCGCCAATTCTTCTTCGGGGAATTCAATTTCGTCCGCGCGCAACGATGGGCTCGAGCACACCAAAGCCAAAGACAAAAGAAAGAGATTTTTGGAAATTCCCATGCTGATCAAATTCTCCGAGATGCGACCTGACTACAATCCTAGGGGCATTCGAATTCATTTTGTATCCAGTGGCCAAGGATTCAGGTCTTTGGTCAGACGGAATCAACACCACAAGAATTATGTTTCACGAAAGTTTAGTGGCAGCTGAGGACGGCCAGTGCCGTAGCAAGCTGATGATCGCGATAACCAAAGTGATCAAAAACGGCTTGTTCAACTATGTGCTTGATCGAATTTTTTTCGATGCACTTGCGGATTTCGCTGACCTCTTCGACGCGATTTTCCGCCCAACGTTCGCCCGCCGCGATTTTCACTTCCGAAATGACGTCTTCCTCGCGCAGGGCTCTTCTCTCCTTAGACCCCGCATCCGCACGAAAGGCAGCTTCGAAGTTAGGAACTACTCCCAAGCCGTGAACACTCAATCCGGAGGGGCGCACATACCGACTGACGGTTTTGGTGACGTTGAGGCCGCGGAAATTTTCCAGTTTGTGCACCAACTGGGTGGTCCCTTTACCATAGCTGCGCTCGCCAACCACCCAGGCACGGCCGAAATCTTGGAACGCCCCCGCCGCGATTTCAGAGGCACTCGCGGATCGAGAATTGATCAAAATCACAAGCTTAACTGTGGGATAAATAGTGACGATGTTCTCATCGTTCGCGGGAATTTCGCTTTCAAAATCTAGGGCCGTCGGAAAATCGAAGCGCAGAGGTTGACGAGTGACCACGTTTTTGGCCTTAGTGAAAAGCCGCACGATGCATTCACTTCGGCTGACCATACCACCACGATTGTGACGCAAATCCAGAGCGATTCCCGCTAACGGCTTCCCATCCATCGCCAAGGCGGCGTCAATGCGCGTGCTCAGCGCTTCACAAGTTCCACGGCGGAAGCTACGGATGCGGATCTGCAAAAATCTTTTGCCCTCAACATTCAGCTCGGTCGATAGGTCATCGGGAATTACGACGGGCGTAACCGGCAAAGTCTTTTGAAAGCGACGACCCTCCCGAAGTATATCCAAAACAATTTTCTCGCCGGGGCGACCATTTAAGCGAGGGGCGTTCACGTGCGCTTTTTTCAACGAGTCGATTTTTTCGCCGTTAATGGCGACAATCTGGTCACCGCCATGCAATCCTGCCGATTCCGCTGGCGAGGCCGGGAAGACTTGGAAAATAAAAAGGCCCGCGCCATTCACTTCGGCCTCGATGCCCGTACCATAATAGGTTTTATTGTCCCCGTTCAAAAGATGTTCAGTGTAAGACCTTGGGCTCAGTTGCGCGTAAGGGTCAAAAAATTTCAGTTGAGCATTGATCATGCGGCCGACCAACCATTCGGTGCTTAAACCGGATTGGCTGGTGACTAATTGCGCAAGCGTCCGCTCAAACGGGAATTTCGATGGAAAGCGGGCGGCTTCAAGCTGAATGAACTCCGACTCTTTTTCGACCTTTTGAAGCCGAGCGCCGACAAGGAGGGCCCTGCGGCACGAATTAAAGTAGATCTCGCTAGTGTCGCAGTCCTGATCGTTAATCACGGTTCGAGCAAAACGCAAGTTGGCGCCAGAGCCCTTCCAGAACTCGGATTCTTGTTCCGGTTTGAGGCTGCCCCCCGCCAAAGGAACGGCGATAAAAAGTAGGATCAGAAGCAACGTGCGCATAGACTTTCCTGTGCGCTGTCGAGTTGCATTTCGAATGCCGAAATCGTGGAAGATCCATTGGATCTCAGGCCTTTAGAGTGACATTTATGGGCGTTCTCCGCTCGAATACGCCGCGATTTTAGCGGATTCCCGCGTTAAGCAGATCTTGGAAGTGGATGAGTCCGACCGGTTGGTAGGGATTTGCAGCCTGTTTGTCTATGGCGAAGAGCCTGTCGATCTTAAACTGTTGCATAAGAAAAGCAGCTTTTTCGGCGAGTTCATTGCAATCGATGGTCTTTGGATTCTTTGACATCACGTCGGCAGCTTTTTCGTTCAAAGGATTCGATGATTTTTCGAGCCTTCGGCGAATATCACCATCCGTAATGATGCCAATCAGACCGCTCTTTTCGTCAATGACGCCCGCGACTCCGCGCACATCTTTTGACGTCATGAGCGAGATCACGCGCTTCATATCTTCTTGCAAACCCACGATCGGTAAAGCGTCGCCGAAATGCATAACGTCTTTCACGCGCAACGTGAGCCGTTTTCCCAAAGCGCCGCCGGGGTGAAATTCCGCGAAGTCTTCTTTTTTGAATCCACGGCGCTTCAGAACGGCCATCGCCAAGGCATCCGCCAAAGCAAGGCTCGCCGTCGAACTTGAAGTGGGTGCTAAACCCAACGGGCAGGCCTCTTCCTTGACCGCGATATCTAGCACCACGTGGGCGGCCTTCGCCAACGAAGAACCGTTCTTACCCGTAAAAGCAATCAGCGGAACATTCTTGCGCGCCAAAAAAGAAAGCAAGGGACCCATCTCGGGCGCTTCACCGCCGTAAGAGAACGCGATCAAAAGATCGCTCTTTTCGATCACGCCCATGTCTCCGTGGGAGCTTTCTGCCGGGTGCAGATACAAAGCGGGAGTGCCGGTCGAAGATAGCGTCGACGCCATCTTACGCGCGATCTGCCCGCTTTTACCGATGCCGGTGACGATCGTTTTGCCTTTGCAATCGAGCATCAGGTCGACGGCTTTTTGAAATCCACCATTTAGGCGCTCGGCAATATCTAAAATACTTTGGGCTTCGATCTTAAGGACTCGCAGCCCCTCTTCAAGATCGGGGGAAGACATTTGATCAGACATTTTTGTTTAAACCATTCTACTCTGCCCGGTGCGGGCTTGGCTCTTCCGTGATCTTGATTTCGAAGAATAGACCTTATCCATGGTCTTCTTCTTGTGTTCCAGGCTTGCTGTAACGAAACGTTTGAATAGCGGATGCGGCGCTAAGGGCTTTGACTGAAATTCTGGATGAAATTGCACCCCGACGAACCACGGATGCTCGGTGATCTCGATGATCTCGACCAGGTCGCGGTCTTCACAAATGCCCGCCATGGTCAGACCCTTTTTCTCGAACAGCGCCTTGTACTTGTTATTGAATTCGTAGCGATGTCGGTGGCGTTCGTGAATCAATGTATTTTGATAGCAGTCGAAGGTGCGTGTGCCTTTGGTGATGCGACATGGGTAAGCCCCTAAGCGCATCGTTCCGCCCATGTCGCGCAAATTCTTTTGATCGTTCATAATATCAATCACCGCATTACGCGCGGATTTTTTTTGCCCCACAAATTCCCTTGAGGTGGCGTCTTTGATTCCGCAGACATTGCGTGCAAATTCGATCGCCGCCAGCTGCATCCCAAAACAAATTCCAAAAAAAGGAATCAGGTTTTCGCGGGCGAAACGGATCGCGGAGATCTTACCTTCCGATCCTCTTTCCCCGAAACCGCCGGGCACCAAAATTCCGTCCACGTCCTTCAAGGCTTCGGCGACATTGCGATCATTCAAGGTCTCGCTGTCGATATAGGCCACGTTCACTTTGGCGTTGTTGGCAATGCCGCCGTGGATGATGGCTTCGTGTAGGGATTTGTAGCTCTCTTTCAAGTCCACGTACTTGCCCACAATGCCGATCGAGATTTCGCGCCCGGGATTTTTGATGATATCGACCATCTTGCGCCAGCCGTCCATGTCGGCTTCACCGGCTTCCAGGCCCAAGCGTTCGACCACTTTCGCGTCCAATTCCTGCTCGAACAAAACCAGCGGTACTTCGTAGATTGTTTTGGAATCCGTGGCGCTGATGACATTTTCCGGGCGAACCGAGCAAAACAATCCGATCTTGCTTTTCATTTCGGTCGAGATCTCGCGCTCGCTCCGGCAGATCAGGAAGTCCGGCTGAATCCCCACTTGCATCAGTTCTTTCACCGAGTGCTGCGTGGGCTTGGATTTTAATTCACCCGCCGCCGCGATATAGGGAACGTAAGTCACGTGCACAAAAATCGAGTTCTCAACGCCGACGTCGACACGCATTTGCCGAATGGCCTCAATAAAAGGAAGGCCCTCGATATCTCCGATTGTTCCGCCGATTTCGACGATAACAACTTCGCTGCCCTGGGCGGCTTCGTGAATGCGCGTTTTGATTTCATCGGTGATGTGCGGAATGACCTGCACGGTTCCGCCTAAGTAATCCCCGCGCCGTTCTTTGGAAATAACGGTTTCGTAAATCTGACCAGCCGTCACAGAATTCGCACGGCGAACGGCCACGTGGGTGAAACGTTCGTAGTGGCCCAAATCTAAATCCGTTTCGGCGCCGTCGTCAGTCACGTACACTTCGCCGTGCTGCAAAGGCGACATGGTGCCCGGATCCACATTGATGTACGGGTCACACTTCATCAGCGAAACCTTCAAGCCTCGCGATTCCAAAAGCGTACCCAAAGAGGCCGCGGTCAGACCCTTGCCGATGCTCGATACCACACCGCCCGTCACAAAGATAAATTTCTGCACCATGGTTTCGTTCGTCGAACGGGTCGCCGTTTTTTTGGTGCTTACTTTTTTCCTCATTGTGGACTTCTTCTTCATGCTCTTCCCGTTCATTTTCTTTGCGCAAGTTTCGCTTCGACTCTGGCCACATCGTCCGGCGTATCCACGCCCCAAGATTCGTGATCGACTTCTACCACCCGAATCCGGGCGCCCAAGTAAAGGGCACGCAATTGCTCCAAACCTTCGGCCAATTCTAGTGGAACGGGAGCTTGAGCGCAAAACTCCGCCAAAAAACTTTTGCGAAACGCATATAATCCGATGTGCTTCAGACATACCGCGGTAGGAGCTAATAGGTCAGACGCGTCAAGTCGGGCGTAGGGAATGGGGAAGCGGCTAAAATAAAGAGCTTCCTTACGGTGATTCAGCACGATCTTGGCCGTATTGCGCGACTCCAGATCACCTGATTGCAGGGGCCTACCTAAAGTCGCCATTTGCAGCGTCTTATCCGACAACATGGGCTCCACCAGCTGATCCAACAAAGTGCCCGTGATCAACGGTTCGTCACCCTGGATATTCACGATCACGTCCGCATCGGTGTTTTTCGCCGCTTGGTAGACACGGTCGCTTCCAGTTGAGAGCTGGGGGTCAGTCATCACGACTTTCACGCCGCAATTTTTCGCCAGGGCCTCAATTTCAGGATGATCGGTGGCGACCCAAATTTCCTGCAAAGTGCGGCTGGTGCGTGCGGCCTCGATCACCCACTGGAGCAGAGGTTTTCTGAGAAGAGGCTTCAGTGGTTTTCCAGGAAAACGGGTGGAAGCGAACCTGGCCGGAATGACTCCGATGGCCTTCATTGCGCCCATTCCTTCAAAAGCACATTCTTGATCTCGTCGATTCCAGTTTTCTTTAATGAGCTCACCGCAAAGACGGGAACGTTGGGCAAAGACTTTTGGAATTCCTTCGCGCGCTGAATGATTTTCGAGCGTGCCAGCTTATCGGTCTTCGTCAGCACCAGCACCCAAGGCTTACCGTTGTGATCAAACCAGTCGCGTAGCATTTGCTCTTCATTCGACCATGCGCGACGGATGTCCATCACCAGAACTATTCCCTTTAGAGTTTCACGTTCCGAAAGATAGGTTTCGATCATCAGCTTCCAGCTGTCGACTTCTGAACGGTCGCCGGTTGCGAATCCATAACCCGGCATATCCACCATGTAAAACTTGCCGTCGACGTCGAAGAACTGAAGCAAACGCGTCTTTCCGGGAGTCGCTGAGACCTTCGCAATCTTACAGTTGGTCAGCGTATTTAGAAACGACGATTTGCCTGCGTTTGAGCGGCCTACAATGGCGACTTCCGGTTTATAGGGATGCGGATAGTCCTTCGCCGTCTTTGCGCTCTTTATAAAATTAACTTTCATAAACGGCATCATAGTCCGTCCGGCCGAAAAGATTAAGTCCGAAATGGCGGACAGGTCCGAGAGCGCGAGAGCCATTGGAAACGCCTTAGAGCGGGCATCAATGTTGAAATCTTCATGCCTGAAGCGACTCTTTACCCCTTTCCCGGAGGACACATGACCACTCGCAACCTAACCGCCCCCCCTTTTTCGGACCTAGGCTTTCTGACTTGGAAAGAGGCTTCACGTGTGAATCAGATCGAACTCGGGGACTTCCTGACGATCGGTCGTGAATCCGAAAATCACGTCGTGGTCAGCGACGAATTCAGCTCCGCCCGCCACACCCGGATCGAAAGAAAGCCCAATGGCTTCCTACTTCGTGATTTGCGCAGCCGCAACGGAACCTTCTTGAATGGCACGCGAATTTTTGAAGCCCTTCTCAGCGATGGCGACCGTGTCCGGGTCGGACAAACCGAAATGCAATTCAGCTGGCAGCGCGACACTAAAGCGGCCGGACTCAACAGCAAAAATCCCGCGTGGAGCGACCAGCTCTCCCGCCTTCCCAACATCGCCAGGTCCCACTTCCCCGTTTTATTGACCGGACCTTCGGGGACCGGCAAAGATGTCTTAGCACAAGCCATCCACCGCATGAGCACACGCAAAGACGGCCCCATCGTCAGCGTCAACTGTAGCGCCCTGTCCGAATCCCTGGTCGAAAGTGAATTGTTCGGACACATCAAAGGTTCGTTCACCGGCGCCACCGAAAACCGTAAAGGGGCTTTCGAAGCGGCGCGCGGGGGAACTTTGTTTCTAGACGAAGTCGGCGATTTGCCCCTGAGCCTTCAACCTAAGCTTCTACGAGCCCTTGAAAATTCGCAGATCCGACCGGTCGGCAGCGATCGCTCTATTGAAACGGATGTGCGTATAGTAGCGGCCACTCACCAAGATCTAAAAAAACTTGTCTTCGAAGAACGTTTTCGCGCGGACCTTTTTTTCCGCTTGCATGTTGTGCAAGTGCAAACGCCGGCGCTGAAAGATCGCAAAGAGGATTTCGAAGATCTGATCTACGCGTTCGCCCGTTCGATGCGCGTGCGCTTTTCTTTCGGTGCCGTTCAATACTTAAAAAATCATGATTGGCCCGGCAATATTAGGGAATTGAAAAACGTAGTCGCCCGCGCCAAAGCTTTCTGGGGACTTGACGAAATCACCGAGGCGACTGCCGCCCAGTTGATCGACCATCTGCCCTCGCCGACGGATGCGATAGATGGGAACAGCTTCAAGCCCAGCCGTTCAGTGATTAAAGAAATCGAATTGGAAATGATCAAAAGTCGTTTGATTGCCAATCGGGGCAATCAACGCAAAACCGCGGTGGACTTAGGCATGCCCAAATCCACGCTGCACGACCGAATCAAAACTTACGGCATCGATGTAGAGAGACTGCTAGGAAGTTAAATTAGCTACGGCTTCAAAATAAAGGTTTTAAAAGATACATCCTTCACCCACCCCTGGGTCAATTTCTGGTTGAGCTCACGCTTCACGCGTCCCTTCAGCTTACCCTTGCCCAGGTCACTTTCCAGATCATTGAAAGTCTCTTCCTCAAAAACGCGCTGTAGGCTATCGAAGAACTCCACTTCGCGGTCACGGATTTCGATAGCGGTGTCTTTTGAATCCAGTAAAACAATGACTTCAAAGGCACCCATGGGATTGGGACTATCATACGCGGCCTTTAAATTGACCTTCATACGGCGAAACAAAAACTCGTGACGCTCTTGCGGAAAGGCGCTGTAGAAGCTTTCGACTCCGTCTTTCGGATCATAGGTTTCGACCCATTCGGCCTGATCGGCCAGCGAAGCCAAGATTGGCTCGCTTAACCCAGGCAGCCATATGCCGCGCAAGTTATTAAGCAAAACCCAAAGCCCCGTCACCGCCACCAAAGCGAGCGTAAGAACGCCAAGACGCTGGACCATGCTGGCGCTGCGAAATAGCGCGAAGGGCACGCCCGCTTTTTTGATTAGGATCTTGGCCATGACGAGCGAATACAGCGCGTATTCTTTGGGCTTGGTCTTCAGGAAAATAAGCGAATCTTTGCCCAGCGTTTTGATGCGGGCCTTGAGATTGAGTTTGAAGGTGTAAATGGACATCCGTAAACGCTCGCGAAACTTCGACCATCGTGATTCCTTGATCTCTTCGCCAGGAATCGCGCCCTCGTCGTCACTGACGACCGTCGCTTCAATATTTACGTCTGGATTGTTCTCGATGGCCTTTACGGCTTCTAGCTCTTTGGAAAATTCTGGGTCCTCGGCCTCGAGGAGCTTCTCGATATCCTCGAGGGGAATTTCCTCGGCTTTAGACTGGTCGCCCGGTGCGGGCGGCTCGGTTGCGCTCATCGTGTCTTTATTATGTCCTCAATTTTTCTCAAATTGAACCGAAAAGGACTAAGAGATCGGGACATAACAGGGAGGTTGTGCGTGCTAAGGATGATCATCGTACTATTTTTAACGGGACTTACGGCTTGCGCTCATATGGATCGCAGCTCGCGCAGTGGCTACATGTCCGAATCCGAAGAAAGTATGGCCGCACCCGCCGATCTTTACCGACAAAAAGCAATGAACGTCGAAAACGAGGCGCGCGAAGAGCTAGGCCTGCTCGGCCGACCTCTAGGTGACGTTGAGCGACGCGCCGTCGAAGGCCGTATCAAGCTCAAGCGCATGGAAGCGCGCATCGCCACCAAACGCGAAAAGAAGCAGTACTTTGAATTCCGCGGAGCTTTGAAGAGTGATCGAGAACGCATTCAGTTTTTGTCTCTACCCACCTTCGAGGCCCGCTCGCGTTTTGCGCAAGCCCGTGGTTTCGGTTTACAAGACGACACCTACTCAGAAGACGTCGCCAAGACAATTGAAGGCAATGACATTGCTCTGGGGATGAGTCAAAAAGGCGTGACCGAAAGTTGGGGCGATCCGGATATCGTCGAGACTGCCGGCAATGCTCTGTACGGTTTCGAACGCTGGAAATACAATCGCTACGTTTCGGGTGACGATGGCTACAAGAACGAGCTTCGCATCGTTTACTTTGAAGGTGGACGCGTGGTCGGCTGGGAAAGACCTTAATCGAGCGGCGCTAGTGGGCGTCGTCCCAGTTCAAGCCCGTGCCAACGTTCACTTTTAGCGGCACTTTCAGTTGATGGACGTTCTCCATAATCTTTTTGATCTCCATGCTTAAATCTTCGGCGTCTTCGGTCGCGCATTCGAAAATCAATTCATCGTGAACTTGCAATAGAACTGGGACGGGTAGGCTTTGGTGCACGCGGATCATCGCGAGCTTCACCAGATCGCTGGCGGTGCCTTGAATAGGGGCGTTGATGGCCGCACGCTCGCCGCCGCGGCGAATGTTTGGGTTTTGGCTTTTCAGTTCATCTAGGTAGCGCCGCCGCCCAAACAGAGTTTCGACGTAGCCCTTTTCCATCGCCGTACGCACGGTTTCTTCCATGTACTGCTTCACGCCCGAGAAACGTTTGAAGTAGCGGTCGATGATCTCCGTCGCTTCTTTGCGTGGGATACCTAGCACGTCGGCTAAGCCGAAAGCACCTTGCCCGTAAGCCAAACCGAAGTTCACGGCCTTGGCGATACGACGATGATTGGCGGTTACATCTCTTAAATCGATCGAAAAAATTTCGGCGGCCGTGGCGGCGTGGATATCTAAATCATCGCGGAAGGCGCGCGTTAGGCCTTCATCGCTGGTGATATGGGCCAAAATCCGCAATTCAATCTGCGAATAATCCGCCGAAATCAGAACATTGCCTTGATCGGCGATAAAGGCTTTGCGCACCAAGCGCCCGCGTTCGGTGCGGATCGGAATATTCTGTAAATTCGGATCGGTGCTAGAAAGACGCCCGGTTGTCGTCGCCGCCTGATTGAGTTTGGTGTGCACCCGGCCCGTTTTCGGGTCGGCCATTGTCGGCAAAGCATCGACGTAGGTGCTTTTCAGTTTGGTGAGTTCGCGGTATTCCAAAATAAATTTTGCTATGGGGTGTCGGTCCGCCAAGCCTTCCAACACATCACTATTTGTTGAAAAGCCCGTCTTAGTTTTGTGGCCCACCGGCAACTTCAGTTTTTCAAAAAGAATGGCCCCGAGCTGTTTCGGGCTGCCGATGTTAAAGGCCTCGCCGGCCGAATCATGAATTTGTTTTTCGAGGCGTTGAATGTCTTCGCCCAAAAGTTTTCCCTGCCGGGCCAGTTCTTCCGAATCGATCTTAATGCCTTTTAACTCCATATCGACCAGTACGGGAACAAGTGGCAATTCGAAGCGATCAAAAACGCTGAGGCCGTCCTGTTCAATCATCTTTTGGCGCAAAAGAATTTCGAGCTCCTGCTGGGCCGTCATTTGATCGGCCATCGTGCATAGATCCGGCAATCGTTTGCCGCAGTATTGTTCGTAAATCTCTTCGAACGGTGGAATGGAATTGGCGCGCACAATGTAGGCGGCCAGCATACTGTCCCATATGACGGCTTGATTCACGCAGTGCAAGGACTTAAGCACTTGCTTGACGTCATAGCCCTTCCATTTCAAGTTCTTGCGCGCCAGCACTTGGCCGATTTCAATATCAGTCGACGGCACGCGCACCACGACGCCTTTGATGCCGAGATAAAGGCCGCGCTCGTTCATCAGTGCCCAGATCTCAGAATAGGGTTCTAATTTTTCTTTCAGTTCTTCTAATGTCCACTGCGCTTCTTGCCATTCTTGTGGTTCATTCGCCTTGGCTTTGCCCGATTTTTTCTTTGGCTCGGCCGCAGCATCTTTCACTTTCACGACGGGACGACCGGTGACCGGGTTGTCCGGCGCCGCCGTCGAATCAGTAAAAATCTTTCGCTCGAAACTTCCGAAGCCCAGCTCTTTCAGCAACTCGCGTACGGGTTCAGTTTCAAGGGGTTTCATCTTTAGCTCTTTGAATTCGGTGCCGAGGTCCACGTCAGTAACAATGGTGACCAGCTTGCGCGACAAGAAAGCCATTTCTTTATTTTCGATCAGCTTCTTTTGATTAGCGCCTTTGATTTTATCGATGTTCTCAAAAATCCCATCGAGCGTTTGATATTCTTGAAGGAGTTTGCTCGCGCCCTTGGGACCGATCCCACGGACTCCGGGGACGTTGTCACTTGAATCCCCCACCATCGCCAAATAGTCGATGAATTGATCGGGCCTAACCTCGTATTTGGCGAGAACGCCATCGGTGTCGGTGCGCAAGTCTTTCATCGTGTCATAGAGCGAAACGCCAGGACGAACCAGCTGCGCAAAATCTTTATCTCCGCTCACGATCACCGCATTCACGTGCTCGCGAACAGCGTGCATCGCCAACGTTCCGATCACGTCATCGGCTTCGAATCCCGCTTTTTCGGCGGTGGCGATTCCTAAAGTAGAGGTCAGTTTTTTTAAGTACGGAATTTGCGGCACCAATAACGGCGGCATCTCTTCGCGATTGGCTTTGTACTCGGTGTAAAGTTGTGATCGGAACGAAGGCTCTTTCATGTCGAAGCAATAAACCAAGTAATCGGGTTTCACTTCGCGGATCAGTTTTAAAGACATCGCCAAAAAACCATAAAGCGCATTGGTCGGCATGCCCTTGTCGTTGGTCAGCGGCGGGATCGCAAAAAAAGCACGAAAAAACATGTTGCTTGCATCAACGAGATAAAGATTCTTCATGCGGGAGTTTTAGCGACTTAGTTCTCTTTCAGCAAATCACGGTGCGTGAGCTGACTGACTCGGCGGCTTTCCATCTCGTTTTCCACTTGGGGTTTTTGCGAGATGTGTTCGGAGGTCATTTCCACTTGATTGCGCAGATAGCGAAGTTGATTGAGTGCTTCGAAGTCAGGCACTTGGCCGCCGGCTTCCCAAACTTGGATCAAATTTGTTGAACAGCCCATCTGACGGGCCATTTCGGCCACGCTCCAACCTAAACGTTGGCGAAGAGTGCGGATGTCGGCGGAACTGAAGGCCATTTCGGTACTCCCGAATGTTAGATTCTTGTTTATATTCTGCCCCCACTCATTTGCCTAGAGGGGGGCGCTGCGTTATCCCACAAGATCCACGTTCTGGGCCTCTGGGCCGGTCTTGGTTTCGAGTATATCGAAACTGACATCCTGGCCGGGATTAAGAGAGTTGATCAAGCCGTCATTCAGAACACCACTCGAGTGGAAGTAAACTTCAGTGCCGTCGAAAAGCACGATGTAGCCAAAATTTTCCGACGTGTTGAAATACTTGATCCGTCCTGTTCTCAAACTTAGACCTCCTTGGTCCGGTTAATTATAACGCGGCCTCCTCTTCGGAAAATACGAAAACGAGATCGCCTTCACTGACTAAATCGAAACGGTCCCTGGCCTCGCGCTCGAGGAATGCCGGGTCCTTCGCCCTTTTTAGGCGCACTTTCATTTCCTCATTTTTAGTTTTGAGGACTTCAATTTTTTCGCGGATCGCGACGTGGTCGCGGTGCATGCTCCAAAGACGGAAGAGGCTTCCGTCAATCACCCCATTCAGGACCAGAAGTCCTAGGCAAATGATCATCACCTTTTGGGGAGTTTGCAGAAGTTGATTTAAGCCTCGGAAGAACCCGATTAAGACGCTTCTCACCCTTATAAGGATAGCAAATTCCCACCTGAATCAAAGTCTAGTTTGCTGTAGCGATATCACTGCCCGGGAAATGAATACTGTCTTAGCGAAAACTAGGGATGGGCTCACGGTAAACTGTCACTAAAACCCGCAGCGGCCCGGCCAGCAGGAGATCATGGCGGGGCGCAAGTCTCTATTGACCAGCGAAAGCACCACGGCCCCAGTAGCTACCTTTGCTACCGAGAGCTTCTTCGATGCGCAAAAGCTGATTGTATTTCGCGGTTCTCTCGCCACGACACAAGCTGCCGGTCTTGATTTGTTCACAGTCGAAGGCCACGGCTAGATCGGCGATCGTGGTGTCTTCGGTTTCGCCGCTACGGTGGGACATGACACAGCGGAAACCCGCGGTCTTCGCCATTTGAATCGCTTCGAGCGTTTCACTCAAACTGCCGATTTGATTTACCTTGATCAGAATAGCGTTCGCCGCCTTCTTGGCGATGCCGTCTTTTAATCGTTTGGGATTGGTGACGAACAGATCGTCCCCGACCGTCTGAACTTTAGAACCGATCGTTTTCGTCAAATGCATCCAGCCGAACCAATCGTCTTCGCTCAAGCCATCTTCCACGCTGACCAAGGGAAAGTCTTTCGCCCAACCGGCGTAGATTTCGGTGACCTCTTCGGCGCTTTTAGATTCGCCTTCCCAGTCGTATTCGCCTTCTTTGAAAAATTCGGTGGCGGCAACGTCGAGTGCGAGGCTGACGTCTTGCCCCGGTTTATAACCGGCCTTTTCAATCGCCTTCATCACATACTCAAGAGCCGCACGATTGCCTTTCAGCTTCGGCGCGAATCCGCCTTCATCACCCACCGCTACCGAAAAGCCGTCGTCGTCTAAAATTTTCTTGAGCGTATGGAAGATCTCGCTGCCGGCGCGCAAAGCTTCGCGGAACGAACCACCGCAAGTGGGGACGATCATAAATTCTTGAATGTCGATGCCGTTGTTGGCGTGCGCCCCACCGTTGATGATGTTCATCAACGGCACGGGCAAGTGAATGGCTTGGCTTCCGCCGAGGAATTGGAAGAGCTCTTGTTTTTCGGTCAGGGCCCCCGCCCGTGCACAAGCGAGGCTGACACCAAGAATCGCGTTGGCGCCGAGCTTGGCTTTATTTTCGGTGCCGTCGGCCTCGATCAATTTTTTGTCGACGGCCTTCCAGTCGCGAACGCTCATACCCAGAACCGCAGGCGCGCAGATTTCACGAACGTTGTTCACGGCCTTGAGTACGCCTTTGCCCAAGAATCGCTTTGGATCTTTGTCGCGCAGCTCGATCGCTTCGTGCGCGCCGGTGCTTGCGCCACTGGGAACGGCGGCGCGGGCCTTCAAGCCCTCGCTGGTTTCAATCTCGACTTCTAGGGTAGGTGTGCCGCGGGAATCAAGAATTTCACGGGCTTTAACGGATTGGATTTTCGACATTTGGTTCTCCTGATATCTTTTAAGCGTGAGCTTCTAGGTCAAGCGTGTGTTGCGCAGACTTGGCATTCTTGCGCGCGGGACGCAAACGCTGATTCAATTCTTGCTCGAAGTGCGTGAGCAAATCGGCGGTGTCTTGCGCCACTTGTGACGACTGCGACTTCACGTAATCCCAATCCACGCGGCGCATGGCCTCTTGAACTTGGCGATCCAATCGATCCTGCCCGATCAACAAGGTGACGAGCTGCTGCGACCGCACCAGGTAATCGCTCATGCGCATCATCTGACCGCGCGCGCGCACTAAATGTGTGCGCATGCCTTGTACAAATTCGGTGTCTGTTTCGGGAATGGGCTGCGGACGTTCCGAGGACTCGGACATCGACAATTGTGCTCGCAAATCTTCGATCTGGCGCTGCGACTCTTCTAGAGCCTCCATCAAATTTTGCACGAGCTCCGGCTTGTAGTTTGGAGAAAGATCTTCCTCTTTCAACAGTCCCGCTTGCGACTCGCTCCAGCTGATTTGAATGCGCGTTTGTTTCCAGCGAACGGAAGCTTGATTGCGCCCCAGATAACAAGGCAAAACCTCGAGAGCGCTGCGCAGGAATTCCGTCACCAGGGGGAATTCTTGATTGCTGATCGGAAGATCGAAGGAGATCGCTTCGTTTTCGCGCTGCACATTTCCTACGGGCGGTGCGGGCGATACGAAATAACTCAAGAGTCGGTGGGGCTGTAAAAACAGATCCTGCGGTTTGAGCATCATCTTGATCACGCTATCGAGCACACCCCACGAACGCAGCGTGTGGCACTGATGACCGACCATGGTGGCGATGCTGTCGGGAAATTTGGATCCAAACTCGCGGTCGATGCCGCTCAAGAATTTTTCGACGTCCTCGGCGGGGATCCAACACGACGGTTCGCGCAGGAATTCCGTCGGCAAATCGGTGAGTTCAAAGATTTTCTCTGAATCCACACCGTGCCTATC
>JBEIHA010000032.1:0-15967 GCA_040381635.1 Pseudobdellovibrionaceae bacterium | reverse complement strand
TCAATTTAACCGGGCTCCTGGTTGCTTTGGCAATCAGGAGCAGCTGCTGTTTTCTATACCGTCCGCAATCAGATCCCTTTCGAGCTGCGAAATGCTCGCAAGAATAGAAAAGATCGCCACGCCCACGGCCGAGTTCGTATCAATGCGTTCTGTAAAACATGATTGGCTCCTTGAAAGAATGAGAAATAGAAAGCTCACCAAGGCGCGCGGCTCAAAAATCAAAGAAGCATCGAGGAAGCAAAAAAGAAGCAAACACACGAAATTTGCCGAAAGATTTTGAAACATTCCGTCCGAGGGAGCCAGGCTCCTCTCGTGATTTCAACTATTTGGTTTTACTGGTTAACGTTGGTTTCGGCTTTCCACTACTGCTGAAGAATGGCGGAGAGGGGGAGATTCGAACTCCCGAAACACTTTTGGTGTTTACTCGATTTCGAATCGAGCGCCTTCGGCCACTCGGCCACCTCTCCGCAGGGATTACCTTTTGCGATTTTCTTAGATAACACCATTCAGCAGTCCCCGCCAAATCGTTTTGGGGACCTGTCGACGCGAATCCAGCTTAGCTGACCCGGGGCGTCTTAAGAGTCCCAACTTGCGCGGTCCCCGGAAACACAATACGAACAGGCCTCAGGGGGGATTTTCCAAATGCGACTTACGCTCGTGGCGTTGATTTTGTTTTCAGCCGGATCGATCTTTGCGGCGGCCTATACGCCTAAAACCGTTGAAAATTATTTTGCTTACGCGAATGTGATTTCCCGACATTACGCCGAAGGCGATGCTAATGATGCCTCGGGCTGGCGCGAATGCACCGAAATGGTCAACCACGGTCCCGAAGTTGGTATGGTTTGCGAAGGGGTGCGCACCATCCTTGTTCACAACGGCAAACGCGTGGACGTGAATTATTATTGTGAGTTCCGTTTCAATAGAATCGATATGTTTAAATACAAAGTCGAAATGGAAGTCTGCCAGTAAGCTAGCGGCTGGTCGAATCCAAAATCAGAATCTCGCGCTCCTTGCGACGGTCGCGCACCAACAAAGTTTCGCATTCATTGTACAACGGCCAGCGCGATAGAAAATCACGCAACTCCGAAACATGGGACAAGGGATTCAAAACCAAGCGACGCGCGCGCAGAACATCCTTAGTGGTCCAAGACGACAGAATTTTGATTACATTATGGCCGCCGACCCCGGCGATAAAAACCGTTCCGCGAATCACTTCATCAAGGTCGCAGGCATCGGACAGTAGGATGCGCGAACCTTCGGGCAATTCACCCAATCGGTCTTTCAAATTTGCGATGATATGGGGGACTCGGTCGACAAAATGCACGCGCGGGAAGCGCGCGCTTGCCAGGGCACCTTCGCCCAATAAACCATGGTCACAACAAATATCCCAAAAGTCTTCCCCTGGGATACCCTGCCCGAGCATCAAGCTCAGGCGGGCTGACAATTCACTCAAAAGAAATTACCCGCCGCCACTTTCCGAAACGGTTCCCGGTTCGGACTTCGTCCAGCAAACTCCGTCGACGGCATAGCCTTGAGGAGAACCGGGAACGGCGCCGAACAAAGCCTATTAGGGGTAAGTGGTATTTCTCTCATACCAAATTTTACCGGCGCCTGAAGCTTTCAGATGGGCGATCGGAATTCCCGACTTCGAAACTAGCGACACACCTTCGCCACCGTAAGGGGGAAGTGCAGAGACTAAGCGCACCTGACTGTAGGCGTTTTGGATTGGCCCTTCCTCTCCGTTTGGCCTTTTAACCCAGCTGTGCTTAACCCATGCGGTCCGAGTGATCGGATCATACCTAAGATAGGTCATGGGCCTGCCCGCCGGCTCCCAACGGCAATGCAATTCGTCCATGGCATTCAGTTCGAATTCCTGACGACGCTCGATGCGCTTTTCAACAATCGGACGGGGGCGCGGACGCGGAGCCGCAACAACCACGCGCTCGCGAGCACCACGCTTCACACATACGTCGCAGTCGTCATCGACGACCACTTCACGGCGTTCAACAGGGCGGGGAGCGACCGGGCGAGGACGGTTCAATTCACCGTCACCGGTGCGCAGATCCGGGCGCGCCGCGGGAGGCGCCACCGTTACGGGACGAGCCTCACGGCGATTGTCGCCGGAGTCATCCAGACGAGCCACGGGATCGGCCGGAGCCGGTGCGGGGCCAGTCGCCACTCGCGTCGGCTCAGGCGCCGGAGCCGCAGCCGGATCCACATCCGGGCTTTCTGCGGGAGGCGCGGGCACGGCCGAAGTGCCGGCCGTCGCTGCCGCGGCTTGACGGGGTACCGTACGCATTTTGGCCTTCTTGGCACAAGCCGCAGACAAGACACACACCGAAATTAACATAATAGATAGACGAGCACGTTCCATAGGATTCATTCCTCCGGACGGGGGAATTGCAATCGATTGACCAACCTTGTTTCAGGTCCAACTGAATTTTATGGCGTCTGAAGTCTATTTCACAGGGAGAAGCGACAACTTACGTCAACGAAAGCCTAGAAAAGGCAGTCCGTGAACTGCCCGTCTTTGATCTTGGCAACGGGGCCTACGATTTCGGTACCGGCTTCGCTAACGCTGATTTCGACGATCAGACCGAATTCGTTATCACCGGGAAAGTGACCGACCTGCACAAACTGTCGGCCCGTCGGCCGTTGCGAAAAGTAAGTCAGATAGCCATCGGTCATCGAAAACTCTTTGAGCTTTTCATTAAGCCCCGTGACATCTTTCCCTGAGGCCATCGCCATTTCGATCAGGTGTATTTCGTAGGGGTACAAGCCCGCCAAACGGATCGGCTTGCTTAGCGAAATCGTTTCGCCCTTAAAGAATTCGTGTTGATCGCGGGGCGCTTCAAACTTGCCTTCGAGATCCCAGGTGTTCTGACCGAAGGCCGATTCAGCCACGGCCGCAGGCACCATGAAGATGGTCGAGACAACAAGAAGCGCGATTTGCATTTTCATAAGTCCCTTCCCCCGGCGAGCCATTGCCGCCCCGTAATTCGATGATCATGCCCCAAGGAGCCAACCCGAAGAAATGCATAGTCATCGATTTATTATGTGCCATACGCATGATGTGCTTCAGTAGTGAGGTGGCTTTTGATCGGCCGGGCCGATGTCCCCGCCGAGGTTTTTCTCGCGGAACTGTTTGAAGAACTTTTTTAAGGCGGCCTGCAGCTGATCGATGGTTTCTTGTTGCTGGGCGATCACTTGGTTCAATTCACTAACCAGGATTTCTTGGTGGGCGATCTTGGTTTCAATATCGATGAGTCTTTGTTCGGACATAGACCGCTGATTTAGCACCGGCCCTGGGCAATCGCAATGCTTACTATTTACGTTTCTCCCACCCCGGGCGCATCGGGCGGTGAGATTCCGCCTGCAGGTCCGGTACATGGGCATTGAAAATAAGAAATTCTTTCAGTTCTTCTTGAGGAGTCCCCACACTGACAAGCCATTCGTGACCATGGTCCTCGTCCAAAAAAATGGGACTGCGATCATGGCCTATGCTCGCCACGAACGGCGGTGGATCGTGGGTGATGATCGCAAAGGACTGAAGAACTTCCCCAGACGTCTTATTGACCCACTCATCCCAAACGCCGGCGGCGTAAATCAGCTGTCCCGATTTCGGTGAAAAAGCGACCAT
Source organism: Pseudobdellovibrionaceae bacterium (assembly GCA_040381635.1). Lineage (GTDB taxonomy): Bacteria > Bdellovibrionota > Bdellovibrionia > Bdellovibrionales > UBA1609 > JALHOQ01. The sequence continues at coordinate 12,327 of JBEIHA010000032.1, read as the reverse complement.
GTGTCCCGCAAAACTGCCTTCGTAGATGGGCTCGATAAAATCAGTAAGTATCACTAAACAAGGTTTGCGGCCAAAGACCGTGCGCCAGGTGGGTTTTTCAATGATCGATTCTAAGCGCGCATTGTGGGTCGCGAACTTCACCTTGGGTTCTTTCGACCAACTGGGCACCAGCGAAAACTTCATGATGGATGTTTCAACGGCGTCCCCGTTGGCGACTAAGACCGGCGCCTTAGCGTAAGGCACAACCACACGGTCGAGATACTCAGCGATATCGATCCGAGCTTCGGTCAGAAGCCTAAACTGGCCCGGTTGACGTTGTTTGATCATGTACGAAGCGCACATTATCGCGAACGGTTGAAATTCACGCCGCTGTTGGCCGCGGTGTTTGAACAAACCAAATCGGGTAAACCATCGTTGTTCATATCTCTGACTTCGATCAGCTGATACGACCATCGATTGCTAAAGATACAAGCGTTGGTGGAAAGACGAGTGTCGCCCGAAAAAACTCCGGTACCGAGTCCCCTAAATAATTCGAAACCAACTCGGTCGCGTTGCCACAGCACATCCAGGCGGCCATCATCATCCCAATCGACGACCACGATACCACCGCCAATGAAAGACGTTTGCAATAGCCCGTTGGCGGCGGAAGGTGCGGTTCCTAGGTTCGGGCTGGCCGACGCTAAGGTCGATCCATTCCCCGACCCCGAACCGGCCACGTAAGACCACGACGCACCACTGATTGTCGAGGCAACAAAGTCCCACAGACCATCGCCGTTGAAATCACCTGACCGAAGTTGAGTGATGTTGCCGGCGATCGACATCCCCTGGGTCGAGGGTAGCGCGAACGTGCCGTTTCCGTTTCCGATATAGAGTTGGAGGTTGGCGTTGTTTCCAGCAACAGCTAGGTCCACTCGCCCGTCGCCATTGATGTCACGTGCTATTACAACGTCGGCGTAATTTCCACTGGTGGACAAAGCCACCGGTGAAATTGTGTTGAAAGTGCCATCCCCGTAACCAAAGAAAATGTAAACCTGCGCCCCCGGCGAAATGCTACAGCCCCCGGCCACAATAAGGTCCATGCGACCGTCCTGGTTTACATCGGCGGCATCTATGGAGCGTGCACCCTGGTTGGTGCCCGCACAGCTGTTGGTCGTTGCAAAAGACGATTGCCCACTGAATGTTCCGTCGCCAACACCCAACAGCACGGTGGCCGACCCCACCGCGCCCGCATTCCACGAGGCCGCCGCGTAATCCCAAACGCCGTCTCCATTAAAGTCCGAAAAGATATGCTGTTTACCGAACCAGCTATTGGCCGAGCCTTCACCATTCGGCACGGAATTCAACTGCAAGTCGAAGTCTTCGGCGCTCATGCCAAGATTGATCGCCGATGCCCCTTGAGTCTTGATCAAATAATCTAAGCGCCCATCGCTATTGATATCCGCGATCGCCGGCGCCCCTTGGGTGGCCACGTTGATCAGGGGATAACCCGCAAATTCGAAAGATCCTAAACCAAAAGGGTTGTCGGCAAGAAGCTCGTTGGCCCTGATGACATTCAGCGACGGGTATTCATTACCCCAATTGGTGAGCTGCAAGAGCTGCGGTCGTGTTTCACCGGTAATAACATTCGCAAAGCGAGCCCCAGTCGGGTTCGGACCAACACGGTAAACAATACGATTTCCGAAGGCTGAACCATTGTTGCGCCAAATGTACGTGTAGAAAGTATTTTGTGCCGGGGCAATGATGTCTAAATCGCCGTCGTTATCGACGTCGCCAAGTTCGACATGTTCACCGTTGCCGCCTAAATCGGTATTTGAATAGTTGTTTACGCCGATAAATCCACCGGCGCCGTTTCCGCTGATGACGCTGATGGTATGAGTCCCCGTGTGCGTAACTACAATATCCTTAAAGCCGTCTGCATTTAAGTCGGCGACCGCAATCGAACGCGGTTGATTGCCCAAGGTGGCTTGAAAAGTCGCGGCCAAGAACGTGCCGTTGCCCACGCCCAACCTGATGGCGACGTTGTTGTTGTTCAAAGAAGATACGATGTCATTGATCCCATCGTTGTTCATATCCTCGAGCATCAGGTGGAAAGCGTTCGAAGTGGACGAGAAGGCCGCGGGGGCATGGTAATCCATCACCGTTTGCCCAGTGGTGTTGCATGCCTCGGTCGGATTGCCATTATAGGCGACGGTTGTGACATTTCGACAGTTCAGCAAGATCTGAATTGTAACTGCATTCCACTGCGCCAATACAATATCCGGAAAGGTGTCGCCATTGATGTCTTTAACATCGAATTGATACTGCGCAGTTCCGGGGAAAGCGATCCACTGCTGGGTGATTGCGGCGGGCACCGTCCAATTGTTGTTACCTTGAAACAACACCATGCCGTTGGTGTTCGGTGCGGAGGCAACGATATCCAGAATGCCATCCTTGGTGATGTCGACGGCCTTCAATCCCCAAAGTCGTCGCCCACCGGTCGAGTGATAATACCAATCGAACATTCCATTTCCCCGACCAATCATAATATACAAAGCCGAGTTGTCACCAGCGCCGGCCACGTCTTGAAGGCCGTCGTTATTCAAATCGGCGACGACTATACTAGGCATGTTGGGCCACCCACCGTTCGGAGGAAAAATGGTCGTCATCGGCGCACCAAAATCGATCTTTGGTAAAGCACTTGCCACAACCTTAAAGCTTTTCGTTACGGAATGGGTTAATCCGTTGGCGTCGGTTGCGGTAATTATAAGACCATAAGTTCCGGCGCTTCCCCCAGCTGGAATGCCCGTGATAAAGCCTGAGGTCGCATTCAAAGTTAAACCGTTCGGCATCACGGAAGCCGTGGAAAACGTCACCGCGCCTACGCCGCCAGTGTATTCTATACGCTCAAGGTAGCGGTGACCTACGCCCGCGGTGCGCAGCTTGTGATGTAAGTCGTCAGTGATTCGCGGGGCGATCGAAACATCGATTTGAAAGGTCTGAGTCACTTGCTGTGCAAGGCTGTCGGTGACTCGCACAGTAAAGGGGAAAGCGGCCGTTCTTGCGTTGGCGCCTGGGCTTACGGTTCCGCTTAAAACGCCCGCGGTGGACAAGGACACGCCCGCGGGCAGATTGCCACTTGTAAGACTAAAGGTATAAGGCGCCAATCCACCCGTAGCGCTCAGGGTGGCGGAGTAAACCCTGGATACGGCAGCCTTCGATAGCGCTACAGAAGGCAAGGCCAGCACCTGAAGCACGCTTAAAGTCAGAGTTTTCGTCGCCGTAAGTCCGTCGATATCCCTAACAATAAAATCAACTGTGTAGCTCCCGGCCACCAGCGCTGCGCCGGAAATCACGCCGGACACGGGATTCATTGAAATCCCGGTGGGAAATCCACTCGCTTGGTAGGTGAACGGTGCGTTCCCCCCGGTGATGGATAAGGCCGTTGCGTAAGAAGTCAGGGGCTGAGCCGTTGGCAAAGACGCGGTCGTGATGGTTAACGGATCACTGACGCGCAGATTTAAACTCTTTTGCGAATCTTCGCCGGCGGCGTCACGGACCTTGATTTCGAATGAATAATTACCGACCGACCCTAAAGTGGGTACGCCACTGATCGTACCTGACGAAGAATCCAGCGTAAGACCCGCCGGTAAACTTCCAGAAATCTTAGTGAATGTGTAAGGCGTGGTTCCGCCCGACACAGAAATCTGATTGGCGTAATTTTGATTGGCCACAGCCGGAAAAAGGCTAGCGCTCTGGATGTTCAAGGCCGTTGAAGGCAAGGTCTCGGCAAGCTCCTGAACTTTCGAGCATGAAACGGAAAAAAACGACAGCACGACTATCGCGACAGAAATCAAGATGCCTTTAGAGTTGTACTGTCCAGGTCTCACTTGCCCACCTACCACTCCATATATCGGAATACTTCCGACCAAGCTCAATCCATTACAAAATTGAATCGCTTCCAACTGAGACAATCTCAATCTGGGAGAATATAGGCGATTCCAATGCTCAAGCCATAAATCGACGTCGCGATTTGAGGCGAAAATCCATATGCCGTGTAAACATGAACATCGACTTTCCAATCTTGATCTACGGAATAAGTTGTGCCGGCGCGCAAATGCGGACCAACCAGCGCGCCCGCAACGATATCGGACGTGTAAGTCCCTTGCTTCTTAAGCGAAATTTGCACACGCGAAATGCCTAAGCGCATTCCCACATAGGGTGAGAATACGGACGCCGTCTGATAGGAAACATTGTCTAAAGGATAAATCACCGCCGTGTTCAGCGGTCTGAAATGATAATCGGCACCCGCCGAAAGACTTAAAAATTGAGCCGAGACATCACCGTAAACTTGCGCGCCAAAGCGCCAAGCCGACCCCGGTGGCGTTAAGCTGTACTCGGCTTCCAGCGGAAAATCGCTGACGTCCGCCGGCTCATACTTGGTTCCTACAACTTGGTAATTGAAGTAGCCGGTGCTTAAGCGGAGCAGATGCAAAGTGTCGGCACTCGCCGCATGGCTAAGTGCAAGTAAAAGCATAGAAAAAAGTTTAACAACCCGAATTCGAAACACTTCACGCTGCCTTTTTAATCTGAGTCACGTTCCCCGGGGTTTGCCCCCGACGCACATCATGTTGGGAAATCACACCGTCAAACAGCAGGCCTTCAAATCGTTCAACCATCCGACGTGTCGCGCGCGAAAACTCTTCGGGCGAGGGCTGACTATGGCTTTCGAAATCAAAAATCTCTTGCGCCGACTTAGACAAAAGCTCACGCAACTTCAACTTGTAATCGCTCGGCTGTCTACTGAAGGCTTGCGAAATAATCACGGGGTCTTCACCGGTGATCAGCACTTTCAAGGCACGGCTGGGCAGCTGCACGACGTCCTCGAACAAATTCACAGTGGCGCGAACGCGATTAAAGATTTTGCTGCTCTGGTCGCGAATCGAATTCAATATGTCTAGCTTCTGATCTTCGCTTTCAATGTTTCGCAGCAGCTGGACGATGGACGTCACTTTCTGGTCCTCGGTGAACATCAAGCTGTTTAAACTTTTCAGCTTGTCATCGATATGCTTTTGAATTTTTAAAATCTCTGCGCTCTCGATCTGTTGTACCGCGCAAAGTTCAGTGAAGAACATAGATTGTTCTTTGGTTGGGAACGACGCCAACACTTCACCAATTCGGTGAGACGGAATCTCGGCGCAGGCCACAACCAAATTTCGAATGGGATCGCCGCGGAACAATTCAACCAGCACGTGGGTCTCGAGCTTTGCCAGCGTTTCGAAGCCAGAAACTCGGTGATGATTGCTGGCCGAAGCCACAATTTTCATTAATTCTTGACGTGCTTCCAGAATAACTCGCGTGTTTTGCGGCGAGAAGAAGTCAAATTCCATGTTCACATAATCACGTAAGTGATCTAAATCCGAAGCCACCATCTTATCCATAATTTTTTCCACAATCTTAAAGCTAAAATTGTGCAGTAAAGTGGAAGAATTGCGGATACCGACTTCGCCCGTTTGCAACCATCGATTCACCAGCTCGGCGATACGCTCGGGATGCTTGTCACCCTGATCACGAATTTCCTCGGCCATTTGAAAGAAGGCGGCGTCACGCGAATAAAGGTCTTCACGCCCGGGCAGCGGATTTCCGATCTTCACTTGTTCTTTTTTTGCGCCGGCCTTCGCGGCCTCGGCGCTTTGCTGTGCGGGCGGTGCGGATGCCGCTGGTTGCGCTATCATGGTCGGTGGACTTTTCGCATCCTTAGCAGATTGTTTACTTTTTTCGCGCTCTTTCAGCATCGTAAGTATGCCGTTTAATAAAAGTAGTGCCCCGGCAGCAAGAATCAAACTAAAGAAAAGCGAGCGAAATTCATCTTTGTTTCTGAACAAAGTAGAGAGCCAGTTCTCGGTACTTGGATCGACACGTTTACGGGCCGGCGAATCTAGGTTTCCAACTTTGAATTGAAGAGTGTCGCCGTATTCAGTGCTAAGCCCAGCAATTGTGGGCACCGTTTTGCGGATTAGATTTCGAGTTTCTTGACCCACATTACGATGAACGATCACGTCCAGCGAGATGGGCGGACGAACTCGTTTGCCTTTCGCCTGCCCGTCTATATCAAAATAACTTTGATAAAAAAGTTTCCGCTGGTCATCGATCGTCAGTCCAGGTGCGCCCGGCAGACTGGACGAATTTGCCGCGGAAGCCTCTTTGGCCTTTGCTGGTGATTCTTTTTCGTTCACCACCACCATGAACTCGTGGGATTCAAGGTAGGTCGAAAGAAAGTCCTGTACCCTTCTTTCGACGTAGAGGCTTTCACTAGAAAGTGCCCACGCCTGCAGGGGCAAGATCAGAAGCAAGGTTAACTTTACAAATCGTATGAGTGATTTCATATCCTTATATTCTTCTCTTGTAGAAACGAATTGAGTTCCTCGTTATCGCGATCTAATTCAAGCGCCTTTTTCCACGAAGCGATGGCCGAATTCATATCCTGAAGTAAATAGTAGGCCGTGCCCTTCATAATAAGAGCCTGCACCAAATTGGGACGTTCCTTTAAGAGCTTGTCGAGTTCGACAACAGAAGCTTGGTAGCGCTTGGCGAAGATTAGCTTTTGCGCCACAAATAAGTTTTTGATGGTTTGATTGAGCTCCAAATCACTGCGCTTCAATCCGTTGGCATCAGGTTTAAGCTTGAAGTTCAGAAATGTCTGCGTGCCATCCGTCGGTGCGACGGGGGTTTCGACGGGGGCATAGCCCTCTTTTTCAATGGTGACTAGAAATGGCTTGTCCTTTGGAACCGACGACTTTTTGTAGGTCAAAGGCGTGGTGCCCATCAAGAAGCGTTTTTGCGTGGCCGGATCAAAGTAGTAAACGCTTGCGTCCGGTGGTTCGCTAACGAAGTGATAGCTGGAACTCGCGCATCCACTCAGGAGAAGCAGAGCTCCACTCAATATGGAAAACACTAGATTTGGCTTCATTCGCTCAGTCCCTTCCCAATTCGAATCACAACTCGTCGATTTTGATCGATATCCCCGGATACCGGGACGGTGTCTGCATAGCCTATAGCGCGGAGCTTTTTGGCAGGCACTCCCTGGGCCACCAGATAACGAACTACCATCGCGGCCCTGGCGGCCGAAAGCTCCCAGTTGGACGGGTAAACTGAATCATCACTTACCGGGCGGCTATCCGCGTGCCCCGCGATATCGATGCGGAAATTTTTGGGCATCTTCACCAGGACTGGCGCAAGCGTATCTAAAATCGATTTACCCTGGTCCGAGATTCCCGTTGAAAGTGTTTCAAAAAATAATCCACCCATAAAACTTAGGGCTACACCCTCTTTGTTTTTACTGACGGCAACTTGGTGCTGACGCTGCAAATCTTTTGTCATCTGCGCAAAGACACGGTCGAAGTCATCCACGGCCAGTCCGCCGCCCCGGCCGGTGGTTTTCGCGATTGAATCGGTGATCCTTTGAACGGTTTGGGGGTCCCCCGTTTTTACCATGATGATGATTACGAAAAAGGCCATCAGGTTCGTGACCAAGTCGGCGTACGAATAGATCCACACTTCGCTTTCGCGCTTAAGCAGACCTTTAACTTTGGCATGCGAGTAATTACGCGACATTGGCCTCATCCCTGACGGGCTGGCCATCGTCTGCGCGCTGTTGTTCCGAGAAGGCAATGTCCATCAACTCATCGAATTCGGCTTGTTCGGGCTTTGATAAGTAAGCACGCATGGTTTCGCGAATTTGAACCGGGTGCCGGCCCTCCAGAATCGCGCCAACGCCATAAAGAATCAGATCGTCTAAACGACTTACACCTTCTGAGCGATAGGTCATAAATTCGGCAAGCGGCATGAAGATCATGTTGGCCAAAACAACGCCGTACAGCGTGGCTGCCAAAGAAATGGCCATGGCCGGGCCAATTTTATCTAAGTTGCCGGCGCCCATATCGTAAAGAAGTACGATGAGGCCAACTAGCGTACCGACTAGGCCATAGCCGGGCGCTAGCTTCGCAAGAGTCAACAACAAGCCGGCCTCGCTAAAACCGCGATTAAGCGTTGCTTCTTTTTTTATCTCAAGAATATTTTTAATCTCATCCTTCTTAAACCCAGCTTCAATCAATTCGAGGGCTTCAAAGATTCTGGGATTATTTACGGATCCGAGTTGCGAAAAAGATTTATTGCGGCTGTAAACCACAGCTGCCTGAACCATCGTTGCGGCCAATGTCCCGCCATCTTCAGGATTGAAGCGAATATACCGCGCCAGCTTTACAAACAATTGCCCGATCTCGCCCAAGGGTAACATGACCAAACAAGAAGCCGCGACGCCCCCGATGACGATTGCAAATGCAGCGAGGTTCACTAGTACAAAATAATTGGTGGTGGCATGCACTACGGCCACGACGGAAACAACAGCCGTCGCAACGATACCTGCAGCGAGGGAATAATTTACGGCAACTTTAGTCTGCAGCTTCATGTAAACTCCGATTCACTAATCGATTGTTCGGCAATAGAGTTTAGGAACTTTACACACTCCGACAATTAGGGCTTGACCGTCTCGTCCAAAGTCCAGAGCATGAACACATGAAATTTCGGTTTGTTTGTGTTCTTTCGATTTTGATGCTTCCAGGCTTGGCGCTTTGCCAGGACGTCAGTCCAGGAAACAAGTATTTGAAGGTGCAAGTCGCCAACGAGCGCTTGAACTCGACCTTAGTTCTGCTTGGTCAAGTCAAAGGCAATTCCATTTTCTTCATGAAAGAAGATCGCAGTATTGAAGAAGTTAAATTTTCTAGCGTCGGGGAAGGAAGTATAACTCAGTCGGACCGGCCCGCGCGCTCCACCGATCTGTCAAAGGTGTCCTTGAATTTTGAAATGAGCAAAGCGCAGGTCGCGCGCTGCGAGAGGCTGCCTGAATTCAAAACCTTCCTTAGCCAGCTCGCCCTTTTCAAAGTTTTGGTGAACGATTTTGAAGTGACTGCTGGTTCAAAGGCGCAGGCCGAGTGCGCGGCAAAAATTGTGCAAATGATTGTCAATCAAGGCTATGCCGTGCAAATCAGCTATGGAAATTTAACGGAAAGTGGTATTTCCGCGCGCGCCTACATGGATGGCGAGGCCCGGGCCAGCATGGCTGACTCTCGTGAAGCTCGATATGTATTGGAGCTTTCGTTTATCGAAGGTCGCAAATCAGATATTCTGGTGAATTCCGCAGGTTTTTTTCTTTACAGCTTCCAGGCGCAACCGAACGGCGCACAGTTAACTGTTTTCCATCGGGGCTCAAGAGTTTCGCAAATTCCGATTGGTCTGCTTCCGCGTTTTGAATTGGGTGAATCCAAAATTGCCGCCCTTGGCGCGCAATCGATCTCGGTCACCAAATTCAACTTTGATACGATCAGCTTAGACGAAATTCCAGACGGAGTTCTAAATGCCGCCGTCGAAGAACAGCTTCGCCGCGAGCGGATGTACACCATGGCCCTGGGATGGCGCGCGCGCTACTACCAAGCTCAAGGCACGGGTCTACCAGGGACCCCTTCTGGGATCGTGCCGCTTGAACTTTACGGATACAACTCTTTGACACGAAAATTCTTTATCGAGGGCGAAGCTTCGCTTCCCTTCAATTTGACCGGCACTCTGCCTACATTGACTCGAATGTCCGCAGCACTTAACCATTGGTTCGTTGGCGAAGAAAAGCGCGGGGGGCGGGAAATCGGGACCTTGCGCTGGGGCTTAGGCCTGGGTGGTTTTTTCTTTAGGCAAGCCGCCAAAAAGAAAAATGAAGGTAGCGGATCATTGCTTTTGACTGATCTCTTGGGAATAAACTTCAGCCAAACTCTAAGTTTACTGTGGGACGACAAATGGGAAACACGACTGCGCTTAGACCTAAGCCCTATTCCCCAAGCCCAAGCCTATGAATCTTCCTTATCCTATCAATGGAGTGTCCTGAACGAATACTGTACCTCGTTGTCCAGCTGCTGGAACCTAGACATTCGCGGGGAGCTTATCGACATACGTCTGGTTCAGCTCGGTGTCTCTGACTTTTCTTCCAACAGCCTGGCCCTAGGCTACAAGCTCACTTTCGAGTAAACTCATAGTATCAATCGGTCGACGGGGGTGCGCATGACAAATTGGATGCTTCAAGGTTTCCTATTACTGGCCTTCACGGCGGGCTTCCTCTATTTCTCTCCGTTTAGCGATAAGAAAGATAAAGAGCAGATTCGTGAATCTAAGGAAGAGCGCATTACCGAGCGCTACGTCAGCGAATTGCAAACCGACTTGAAGCGCGTCGACACCGAAATCGTGCAAACTCAAACTAAGCTTAAAGACTTAGGAAAAGAAAAAAAGTCCATCGTAAAACTGCTGAAGTCGTTGACCGACCAAGATGACGAAATTACCGAGCGCCGAATCGCCCCCGCCCAAACCTTCGCTGAAATTTCCGCGAGCGTTGAACAGATTGCCCGTGAAATCAGTACCGCGGGACAGGCCTTGGCTTTCAACGTTAAAGAGGTGGGCAAAGATCGGGAACTGGTTGTGAATGGCGATGCCTTCATGCAAGTTTCAAACGGACGCGCCTTGGTCAGTTCACAAGCTATGGATGCGTTTTTTAAAGCGGCTCAGCTCGTCAGTGGCTCAGGTTCCATGAACCGGATCGTGATCGTTTCTCGAAACGCGGAAGCGGGTGGCCTTGAGCGCTTGCAAAAATTCGCCGATGCCATGATTGGTGTTCGCGAATTTAAAGTAGATGTCGATGTACAAAGCGTCGACCCACAGAAACCCAAGCTCGAAATGGTCGTTGGCTTTGGTGCGAATTAATTAGAAGATCGCCAAACGACGCCGAATTTTTGCACACGCTGCAGGCTATTCGGCGCGAAGTTTCTCTTTCACGCGGTCGTAATACGCAATGGCCTCTTTAAGGATCTTAACGGCTTCGGCACGGCCTAAAAATTTTTCTACGACGACTATTTTGTTTTCTAAGGATTTGTAATCTTCGAAGAAGCGCTGAACTTCCATCAGCCGGTGCGGGGCCAATTCAGAAATCGATTCGAAATGCGAGTACTCAGGATCATCCGCGTGCACGGCAATCAATTTATCGTCTGCTTCGCCCTGGTCCAACATGCGCATCACCCCAATGACCTTGGCGCGCATGATGGTCAACGGAACCACAGGCTCTTGTCCCAAGATCAAGATGTCCAGGGGATCATGATCTTCGCAATACGTCTGCGGAACAAAACCGTAATTCGCTGGATAGTGAACGCTGCTAAAGAGCACACGATCGACTTTCAATAAGCCGCTCTTTTTATCCAATTCGTATTTTAGCTTCGAGCCTTTGGGAATTTCGACGACACCGTTCACAATGTCCGGTGCCGTGGGTCCAATTTCAACTTCGTGCCATGGATGCATAACTTTCGCCGCCTTCTGTGGACAATGATTTATCAGAACAAAGGGCCCGTCGGATTTTTCTCACTGACGGGCACTTGCATCGGGTGCTCTCGCACGGTTGTGATTTTCTTTTTTACTTTTTTGTTTGCTTTCTTTGCCATAACAACCGCCCTCATTACTCTTCATAGACATCTTTGCGATGTTTAATGAGAACAATTATCACCTCATGAGCGTTCATGTCGACTCTAAAGACTATGCGATAATTTCCCACTCTGATCCTACGATGTCCGATAAAGCTATATCGAAGGGGTTTACCAAGCCCGATGGGATCCATCGCTAAACGGGTTTCAATTGCATTTTTAATCCTGATCCGCATCGTTTTAGGTAAGGCGGGAATATCCTTTTGAACAACAGTATCAAGATACGAAACGACAAATACTTTATTTCCAGGCTTTGTCATGTGGGATGGTTTTTTTAGATTTTGTTTCACGTTTCATGGCGATTTCTGAAAGCAAAAGGTCTTCGTGGCGCTCAAGCGCTTCTTCTATAAGTTCTTTTGCTACAACGGACATTGATTTGTCGTTTTGTTTGGAAATTTTCTCGACCAGATCGTAGAGATCTGAATTAAGAACTACATTTAATCTTGGATTTTTAGTAGGCATTGTTCACCTCAAAAATAAGTGTATCACTAGTGGTGAACTACGTCAAGACTGGAGAAAGTTCGCCTACTATCAAAGATGGTGCTTTTTAAGCACATGATTTTATTAAAGATTTACCTGTGTTTCAACCGCCTCAAAACGAGACGAAGCATGTTCCACTTTGATCGCAGTCTGCTGCTCTTCTTGTTTGTGGGTACTCGCCCAGCAGAGAGTGGACAGGAACCGGGGGCATCGGTAAATTTCAGGGAATGAGACGTAGATCGAACAGAACGGTTACTCGGCAAGCGAAGCCCAGAAGCGCCGAGCGAAACGCCACGATGTGCAGCCT
>JBEIHA010000031.1:0-15994 GCA_040381635.1 Pseudobdellovibrionaceae bacterium | reverse complement strand
CCGTTAGAGCTTGCTGGACTTGATTTCAGGTCCCTCTATGCCTCAGAATTAAGATAGAGGTACAAGGAGGAGAGTCTTCAATAGGAATCTATCTGGCGCTCTGATCCTTAACTCGGGATACGAACCTATCAAGGTCGTGAATTGGCGCAAGGCCATGATCCTGTGGTTTCAGGATAAAGTTGAAGTGCTCGAATTTCACACGGTGAGTGTGCGATCGCCTAGCCGCTCGTTTAAGTTACCCGCGGTGATCCGTTTAAAGACCTACCATCGGCCTTATCTCTCGTTAATCGTTCGACTCTCCAGACAAAATATTTTTCTGCGCGACAAACACATCTGCCAATATTGTTACAATAAGTTTTCAGAAAAAAAGCTGACCGTTGATCACGTGATTCCGATATCCAAAGGTGGCCGTCATGAGTGGACTAACGTGGTCACTGCGTGTTCCCAATGCAACAATCGCAAGGGCGACAAAACTCCCGAAAAGGCAAATTTACGTTTATTGAACCGACCCGAAAAACCGCGCTGGTTGCCGAATCGAGATTTGGAGCTGGAAGACAATATTCTGCCAACAAGCTGGCGGCCGTATTTGGCTGCGCGCTAGTCGGCGATCTTGATTTGTCCTGTGCTAGTTGTTGAATAGGATAACCTGCGAGCTAAGTGGAGCGCGCATGATTTCTTTTTCTCATAGGGCAAGCGGACCCCATAGGGTAACGCTTGCTTGAGTTGCTAAGCTCCGCCAGCGCGGAGCTTAGTGCTTAATCCAAAATCTGCGACTGGTTGTCTTGTACCGAATTGAACGTATTCATCGGATAATACAAAATAAGTTTACCAGTACCCGACCCCTTAGTGAGCGTTACGGCGCCGCCGCTGGCAGGGACGGCAGAGAACTCGCTCATTCCGAAGTACGGGAGTGTTTCGGCTGTGGTTTCGAGTTTTCGGTAACCACTAAGGTCACTGCCCAAGAAATCGTCCGCTTCGATGGCGTCTCCGCCTTGCGCTAACGACGCGAGTTTCACGTTCAATTTACCGTCCGCAGTTTTCGCCAGCAGTTCAATCGGCATTTCAATCACCGCGAGCGTTGAGTGATTGAACGGCGCCATCGGTGCTGCGCCCAACATCGCGGGCATATAATTCAAGGGCACTTCAACGCCTTTAGAGAGTTCATCCTCGTAATGCAGACGGATCGCGCGGGCCGTGGTTGAGTTAAGTAAGGCCGTCGCAAACGGGGCCACTTGAAAGCCTTCGATTCCCGAAGCCGAGACGCCAGCCAATTCCTGATCAGGAATGCCGTCTTCGTCGGCGTCGATCAGAACCGAAACTTCGCAGGAGTGCCAAGTGGTCAACGGACTGTATAACTTGAACGCAAACTGCACGACATCCTTTGGTCCCTGGGCCGAGGGCTTCGGGATAATTCGGTAGCCTGCCGACTGCAAGTCACAGTTGCGGCTCTTCCAGGATTGCGAAGGCGCAGCATCTGGCTTGCGAGCATCTTCACTGATCAAATTGAACGCCAGCGCCATACCTTGAACTGGGCTGTTGTTGGTTAATGCAATTGTTCCTGAAGTGCCTGTCGACGCGACCGTGCGGACAGCCGAAGATTGCGTGCGGATTCCTAAAGCGGGAATTTGGGCCACCACCACGGCATTTTGTTTCACCAAAATTCGACCGTTCAACTCAGATGCAAATTGCGTGGCGTTGGCCATTGAATAGAGAACGGTCACGTCGACATCTAGATTTCCATTCGCGGGGATCGTGACCTGCGACTTAGAAAAGGCAAAGGCCAATCCCGGTGAGGAGGTTGCCGAAAGATCCACGGTCACGTCTGAACCCGTGATGTTGTGGATCTTCAAAGTCTTGACGACTTGGCTGGTGCTTTCAAGGTAGATGCTGCCGAGGCTAAGCGAAGCGGGCTCGAAAATCACCGGAGTCGCCAAGGCCTCCGCGATTTGTACGCGGCCCGCACCCTGAAGCGAGATCGCCACTTCACCTTGGGGCGTGGTTAAGATCTTCGAAGTATTCATAGCTAAAGATTTCAGCTGGGCAGAATTCAGATTGGGGCGTGCTTGCTTGAGCAGCGCCATCACTCCCGCCATATGCGGAGCCGCCATCGAAGTTCCGTCCATTTGGATGGTGCCTGCACCTTGTCCCATGGCGGCCGAGATGACGCGTTGACCGGGAGCCGCGATTTCTGGCTTCAGAAGATTGTCTTCCGAGCGCGGGCCTTTGCTGGAAAAGTCGGTGATCCGGTCGATCAGCTCGGGCTCCTCGATTTTTTGGCCGGTTTTGAATTGAATGCGGACGGGGCCCACTTTCATTTCCGAAAGAAGCTTCATGCCCAGCGCTTGGCTGACCATAATGGCGGGCATTTCAATTTTGCCGTCACCACCCATAGGGATCGGTTTGCCGGGCTCGTTGTTATAGACCACGGCACCGATGGCGCCTGCTTCAAACGCACGTTTAAGTTTTTCGGCGAAGGGAACTTTACCGCGCACAATTAACGCAACTTTGCCCAAAAGTTTGCTTTTAACTTCTTCGCTTAAGTCGGCGTCGGCCAATCCGATATCGACCAGTTCACCTTCGGTGGACGGAATTTCAGCGATAGGCTTCGAGATCGGACCTTCTAAAGCTTTGGCCATCCAGTTGGAATTATTCGGACTGATGAATTGTACGGCGCTGAATTGCCAGTTGTGCACAGAGCCGTCGATGCTGGCGGCGATCGAAATAGCTTCATCCGAAGTTCCTGGAGCACCCACGATGTAATCCACCGGACCAGAATTACCGGCTGAGGCCACGATCACCGTGCCGGCGCGCGAAAGATTGCGCACGGCTTCGGTATAGAGGATTTGCGGTTGGCCAAAACCACCACCCAAAGAAAGATTGATCACGTCGAGTTGATCGTCAGGATTCAAGTCGCCATTCGGATCGGCCGAGTATTCAAATCCGGCGATGACCACCGCGTCCATGGTGGATCCATCCTTGCCGAAAACTTTGATGGCATGAACTTCGGCGTCGGGGGCAACCCCGTCGTAAGAATTGGTTCCGTCACCTTTGCCCGCGACGGTTCCCGCGACGTGTGTGCCATGACCGGCTTCATCGATGGGATTGGCGTCGGGGCGGGGAAAACGATTCGCAGGAAACGGCGAAGCCGCGTTGAAATCGGTGCCGACCAAATCGACGCCGCCGCTGACTTTGGCATTTGGAAAAAACTCAGAGGCGAGGGCGGGATCAATGGCCGCGAATTGCGCCTTATCGCCGCTACCACCCAACATGGCATGCGTGTAATCGATGCCGGTGTCTAGAATCCCGACGCGCATCCCAAGGCCGCGAAAGCCTGCGGCGTAGGCTGCTTCCGCCCCAATAAAATTGGCCGAGTTCACTTCTTTGGCCTTTTCAATTTTAGGGGCGATCTTTTGATTTAAAATTTCGGCCCGCGCCATTTGGCGAACCGGCGAGACATTCTTAACTCCCTTGATCGCCTTGATCGCCGGTACGGCTTCGGCGGGCGCGTAAATCGCAAGACCATTCAAAACCAGGCGGTAGCGGTAAACGATTTCCGCGTTCGCGGCGACGCTCTTTAACTTCTGTTCGAACTGCGCTTGCTCAATCAAGACGGCGCGCTTCACTTCTTCGGAAACTTTCCAGCCGTTGGCCGTTTTAGTGGCCGCCTTTAAGATAGGTGCTTCGTTCAATGTGACAACGAAGAGATCCGGCACTACACCCACCGCGCGGTTGCTAAAAATATCCGCGCTGTCTTTCGGTGAATCTGAAACTGGTTTTTGTTTGGTGCACGCCGTGACCGCGATGCTTAGCCCTAAGACGGTAGCCAAAAGTTGTCTCTTCAAATTGTTCCCCCTCTGATAACCCCGAGATCAAACTAGGAGCTGCAATCCAATATGTAAAAGAGTTTGAAGGTTTCGGGGTGATGAGAAGGAATTACAGGACTTGCCGCGTTAACTGCTTTAAATGACTAGAGAGCGCCTTATTCGGCGGATAAGATTTTTTATATCGGAGGTCGCTATGAAGAGTTTCAGACCCTTTGGTTCGCTGATCAGTATTCTTGCCGTTCAGGTGCTGACTTTTTCCGCACACGGTGAAGGTTTCAGCTTTCAAAACTTGAGCGATGAAGACTTCAAAAAAGTTGTCCAAGACATGTCGGCGAACTTTGTCCACACCTCGGTCAGTGGCGCAAGCCCACTGGGCGACATCTTTGGCTTTGAGTTGGGCATCGTTGGTGGTCAGACTTCGACTCCCGAATTGGACAAATACGCGAAAGAAGTCGATCCGAGCGTCAGCGCGGACAAAGTTCCGCACGGCGAAATCATCGGTATCATCACCGTACCTTTGGCAATCACGGCTGAAATCGGCTTAATCCCCAAAGTCGGACAAGATGATTTCAAATTTAGCTCCTACCACTTGGCCGCGAAGTGGACGCCCAGCGAACTATTTTTCGATTTGCCGGTGTCGATCGCCACGAAAGTTCAGTACAGCCAAGTCAACGTCGAGATCAAAGACACGATCAACACCATCCCGACCACGTTCGACTATGATTCATCGATCTTAGGCGTTTCAGCGATCGTTTCTAAAAATCTCGCGGTTTTTGAACCCTACGTGGGATTCGGTTATATGAAGGCCGACGGCAAAATGGATGTTACGGGTTCAACCACGGTGTTTACCGGCGGCTCCTCGGCAACCAGCAAGCCATCAAGCTCCATGTTTATGGTGGGGACCGAAGTGAAGCTGTTGGTGGTTAAGCTTGGCGTCGAATACATGAATGTCTTCGACACCAGCCGCTTCACGGGCAAAGTCTCCTTCTACTTCTAATGTCATTCGTCACTTACAAAGAGAAAGTTCGTGGGCTGTCCAAGAAAATCGTGGCGGCCCAAAAGCCGATCCGGATACTTAATAGCATCCGGGTTCCCGAGGCTTGGGAAGCCGAGCTTATCCAAAATAAATTCACCGATATTCCAAAGGACCCGAAAGGCTATTACGATTCGGTGCCGCTCGGCTTCGACGCGACGGAAAAGCGGCTTGAATTGAATCAACTCAGAACAGAAATCGGCCGCACCCTTGGGGATGAAGACGAACTGGGCAAGCATATGCAACAGATCTGCGATCAGTACTTACTGGTAGTTGAGATGCTGAAAAATCGTGGGCGCCCCGAATTCTACCGATCGGCCCGAGAGCTCTACGGAAGTCCCAAAGACTGTTTCGTGCAGGATTCAAATACGATCGCCGATATGGCGCATATGCTTTACGAAATATTATCGGGCATAGGGCCTTCGATACCGGATATCCACTATCCGGAAACTCTGACCGCGCAAGAAGCCGTGGATTATTTGAACGCGAGTTTCTCTAAATATTTCGAAGGCGAGAACGTTTTAGCTAAATTGTCTGACGGCATTGTTGCTGATGCGGCCGCAGGCGGGGACAAAGTGAAGATCCGTCAGGGTGCGATGTTCTCGCAGCGCGAAGTTGAACTTTACGAAGTGCACGAAGGCTGGGTGCACGTCGGCTCGACTTTGAACGGTCGGGCGCAGGCCGTTTGCGAATTTCTTTCGATCGGTCCCCCGCGCTGCGCGTCCACGCAAGAAGGCTTGGCCGTGATCATGGAGATTTTTACCTTTCGCTCGTATTTGTCCCGAGCGAAGCAAATCAACGACCGGATCATCAGCATCGAAAAGGCCGAGGACGGCGCCAATTTGCTTGATGTCATTGAGTACTTAAGGACCGAAGGCTACAGCGAAAAAGAATGCATCACGAACGCCTTCCGCGTTTTTCGCGGCGGCACCTTGCGTGGTGGCGCTCCGTTCACAAAGGACATTTCTTATTGCAAGGGCTTCGTCGAAAACTACAACTTCTTGCGTTCGGCGGTGCGCTCGTCGAAGCCGCAGTTGATTCCTTTTTTGTTCAACGGGAAGCTGCATGTTGAAGATATTCCCTTGCTGTACGCCAAGCATAAAGAGGGTTTGATCGAGGCGCCGCGCTTCTTGCCGCCCCATTTCCGCGATCTGAACGGCTTAGCGGTATGGATGAGCTTTTCCAGTTTCTTCAACCGCGTTGATTTGAAATCCGTGCAGGAACATTACAAGAAGATCTTTGACCGTCATCTTTGAGAAGGCTAAGTTCTCGGGCCATGAGACAAATGAAATCTGCCATTAAATTAGTGATCGTGATTTTACTTACTGCGGGCGCCCTGTGGTTTGTCGTCGACAATTGGTCATGGGTTTTTTCCAAGCGCGTGAAGGGTGAAATCATCAATGTCGAGCGCGTGACCGAACAGACCGCGATCTTGGGTAACCGCGTGACTGAAGCCCAGATGCATACCTACTCGATTTTGATTCAAGGCGAAGATGGCCGAATGTACACCTCGGCTTCAGAAGATAGCCAGTGGCAGGTCGCCAAAAAAGGCTATTGCGTCGAAGCCCTACTTTACAGATATCCGCCCTGGCGTTTGTCGTTGGCGGGCAATTTCTTCAACGCCCGCCTGGTCGAGCTTAGTCAGTGCAAAGGTAAAACCCAAGCGCCGCCCGAACCGCCAGGAACCGGCGGCTAATGTTTCAAAGTTTTTAGAATGGTGAAATCTCGTAGCATAAAAAGAAGAGGCATAAGCACGGCCCATAGCGCGCTGTGCAAAGCCATATTGAGCCACGCGGGATCCTGATACTGCAAGATATTTACGGCTTGCGCGAACAGATAAGACAGCGGGCCGCTTAAAACTCCCATTAAGCAAACCAAAGCCAGGTTCCGGCGCATCACCAGCATACTTTCGAAAGTGAGCCCGAGTAAGATCCACATGCAAACCAGCCAGGCGGGCGTCATGGTCACATCGGGGGCGATAAGAAATATCCGCAGGTAAATCAAAAGAGTATCAATAGAAAAACCCAGTACTCCCAGCAGCAGAAGAAAAAGTGCTTCCCCTAAACGCGTGGGCTTAGGCACGAAATACAAGTGCAGACCGATCCACAAAGGCATGCTCGCCGGTCCGATCCAATCCATTTGATAGCGGGGCCCAAGGGCGCAAACCCACCAACCTAAGTTGAAACTGACAAAGCTTAAGAGCGAGCGGCCGGCGTAATTCATGTGGCGCATTTGTGCGAAGAGTGTCTCATTTTGAGCCGGGATTTCAAGACCTGGGTAAGGTATTCCGATAAGGGTGATACGGAGGGTTCGATGCGGCACGCTCACAAAGTCTTAAGTTTACTCGCTCTTTCGATGTTGATCGGAGCTTGTAGTAAGGGTGGTCAATTGACCCTCGAGCCGAATGCTCGCATCGTGAAATCCAAAGGCTCACCGTTCGTGACCGTGAACCAGGGTGGTAAGGCCCTGGTCGTTCAGCAAGGGCAGACGCCCACGACCGGTGTGCACGGCTGGGTCACAATCCAGACCGTATCCTCGCGTTCAATGACCAGCTCGAGCGGTCACAACATGGTTTTAAACAAAGCCGCCGCTGGGCGCTAGATTCAACGATCAGTTAGTATGTCTGACCCTTCAGTAGGGGTGTGATTTCGAGCTCTTTTTCGAGGGCGCCACGCAGCACACGAATTTTAATTTTTTCGTTCGCCTTCAACGCCTGTAAACAATAAACGTAGTCATTTAAATTTTGGATTTTCACGCCGCCCAATTCAAAAATCACGTCACCAGCCTTCAAGCCCGCCTTTTCTGCCGGTGAATCTTTGCTGGTGCCCGAAATCAGCACGCCACTTTTGCCTTCTTGCGAGTAGTCGGGAATGGTGCCCAGATAAAGGCGGAGGCCGCGACCTTCGCCCTTGCCCTTCGTGCTATCCACCTTCACGTAATTTACTAGCGGTGTAGGGCTAGAGGCCAGCAATCCCATCATGTTCGCCGCCCAGTCGGCGGTTTTGACTAAGCCCTCGTAATTTAAAAGATCGGGTTTGTCCTCCCCCGTATGATACTGCGGATGCGAACCGGTGAAGAGCATGATCGACGGCAACTCTTTTAAGTAAAATGAGAGAGCATCAGATGGAAGATACGGATCTTCGGTGGTGGCCAAAGTCATGGGTGATTTAAAATTGGTTTGCTCGATCAGCGCTTTCCACTCTTTCGCGGACCCCGTGCCTTGCACAATGAGATTTTCGCGAAGTCGACCGATCATATCCAGATTGAGGGAAGCCGTGACCCGGTGGTCTTTAAGCAAAGTTTTTGCGTAATGGCTTGAGCCCAAGACGCCGATCTCCTCGCCCGTCCACAGACCGAAGAGAACATTCTGCTTGAGCTTCAGCTCGCCGCTCTTTACTTTTTGACTTAAAAACTTCGCCGCGTGAAGCACGCCGGCTACGCCCGAAGCGTTGTCATCGGCACCGTTATGAATGGCGTGCTTGGTTTTTGAAAGGGAGGTCCCGCCTTCGCCAAGTCCTAAGTGATCCAAATGGGCGCCTAAGATCACCGCGTGCTTTGCGCCCGGAACTTCAAGTTTCGCAATTACGTTGTGCGAAATGCTTCGAATCAGCTTCAGGTCCACCGAGGCTTGGGCGGTGGTTTGGCCAAGATTGTGACCGGCGATTTCGCCCGAGCGCAGTTTTTTCGTCCAATCGGCAAGCGATTGCCCGGCCGCTTTGAATACTCGCTCGGCCATTTCGGGCGACAGACGTATCACCGCCAGGCCCGCTTCGTCGCTGCGGCCCTCGAAATTCAATTTGAGTTCTGGAGTCGGTGTACTTGAGTCTTCAATCAGAATCAGTCCGAGCGCTCCATTTTGTCTGGCGACCGTAGCTTTATGCTGAAGGCGAGAGTAGATGTGCAGGTGGAAGCGACGATCGCTGACCATGTCTTCCGGTAGGCCGGAAAAAGCCAGGACCCATTTGCCCTTCACGTCGAGATTTGCGTAAGAATTGTAGTCCGGTTGTTTTTCAGTGGCCGGTGCGACGATGCCGTAGCCTGCAAACACCAGCGGAGCTTTCGCGAAGGTTCCGTTCATTGAGTAGGATAGGGGGATCCAGTCGACGCCAATTTGGCCCTTCACGGATTGCCCAGCCAAGTCAAAACTCAATTCATTTTTGGTGCCTAGATTCATTCCCGA
The DNA here is from genome assembly GCA_040381635.1 of Pseudobdellovibrionaceae bacterium. Lineage (GTDB taxonomy): Bacteria > Bdellovibrionota > Bdellovibrionia > Bdellovibrionales > UBA1609 > JALHOQ01. Next base: position 6,957 of record JBEIHA010000031.1, on the reverse strand, counting down.
AGTGAATTCATATTTCTGTAAGTACGATTGGCCCGCGCCCGGTTTCAAACCCAGATCTTGGAAGGCTTTGGCTAGGGCCTTAGAGTACTCGGCTTCCAAAGGGCCACCGGTGGGACGTCCGCCAAATTTGTCGGCGGCTAGATATTCCACCCATTGTTTGGCTTCCTCAATGGCGGGCGCGCCCGTCAATTTCTTCACCGAAGGTGCTCCCGGTGCGAGCTTTAGGCTTTTTCGGGCTAAGGCATCATTCCAGTCCGCGCGGTAAAGTTGCGCTTCGCCACTTTCGTTCGAATGAGTCCAGATTAAACCATCACCGTCGGGAGTAAAAACGGGGAGGCCGTCGAAGTTTGGTAAGTTGGACGCGCGGACCGCCTCGCGCTCACCGTTGACGTCCACCATAAAAAGTTCGAAATTGGCGTAGCCTTCTTTGTTGCTGGCGAAAAGAAGGTAGTCGCCGCTCGGATGATAAAAGGGCGCCCACGACATGGCTTTGAGTTTAGTGATTTGCTTTTGATCCGAGCCATCGACGTTCATCGTGTAGACTTCCGCCGAATGTCCGTCTTCAGAAAATCTTCTAAAAGTAATGCGCTTGCCATCGGGTGAAAAGAACGGACCCCCGTCGTAACCTTTGACGTCGGTCAGTCGCTTCAATTGCGATCCGTCGGCGCGCATAATGTAAATGTCCATCAGGTAAGATGGATCGCGGTCGAATTTCTGTTGCGTTTCCGCATCGAGCTTTAATTCGAAGCCTGACCGGTTCGAAGCAAAAGCAATCCATTCTCCGTTAGGAGAGTAAGAACCCTCGGCGTCGTAGCCCTTCGCACGCGTTAAGTTTTTCAGATTTTTTCCAGTAGATGAGGCTTCGTAAATTTCGTAGGCGTCGTCGAAGCTCCAGTTGTATTTCTTCTTGGGGGCTTTGCGCTCAGCCCACTCCTCCTCCGCTTTTTTCTTTAATAGTGGATCCTCGTGGGTGCTGGCAAACAAGACCTTTTTTCCGGACGGATGAATCCATGCGCAAGTTGTTTTACCTTGGCCAGGGGACACGCGCTGGGTTTTGCCGCTCTCCAGATCCATCAGATAGATTTGGTAAAATGGATTTTCACTTTCGCGTTCGCTTTGAAAAATCAGTTTTTTACCGTCGGGACTCAGGTAGCCTTCACCGGCGCGGCGGCCTTCGAAGGTCAGTTGGCGCATGTTGGTGATGTAGATCGGAGAGTTATTTTGTAATGGCGGCGTTGAAGTCACTTTACTGGCGCAGGCGTTAAGCGCAACAACCAGCATCAAAAATAGCATTGAAAGTACAGCGCGCATCGCAAAAACCCCCATTGTAACGAGCCCTAGTTTGTAGCTAGAATTGGCGGTCGACACAAGAAGTTCGATCAGGAGAAAAATGAGACCCATCCCCACCGCCTTCACCAAAATGCTGAAGATTGAACTACCCATCATCGCCGCACCGATGTTTTTGGTCAGCAACGTCGATCTGGTCGTCGAGGCTTCGGAGGCCGGCGCCATCGGGACCTTTCCCGCGCTGAATTACCGGCCGGTCGAAAAATACCGCGAAGCTCTAAAAGAGATGCGCCGCCGCACAAAAAAGCCGATCGGCGTGAATGTCATCGTCAATAAAAGCAACATTCGTCAAAAGGATGATTTGAAGTACGCCTTGGACGCGGGGGTCGAGCTTTTCATCACCTCGCTGGGTAATCCGAAAGACGTGATCGAACAGGCGCACAAGATCGGCGCCAAAGTGATTTGCGACGTGACCAATCTTGAGCACGGTTTGAAATGCGAAGACTTAGGGGCCGACGGTGTGATTGCCGTCGCCGCTGGCGCTGGGGGACACGCCGGGCCGATTTCGCCGTTGGTGTTGATTCCTTGGTTGAAGTCGCGTTTAAAAATTCCGGTGATTGCCGCAGGTGGCATCGCGCACGGCAGCGGCATTGCGGCTTGTTTGGCTTTGGGCGCGGATGCCTGTTCGATCGGAACGCGTTTTATTGCTAGCCGTGAAGCAACGGTTGACCAGGCTTACAAAGAGGCCGTAGTGAACGCGAGCCCTGAGGACATCGTGATGACCTCGCGAATTTCAGGAACACCGGCCGCGGTGATCCGCACGCCCTACACGGATTCCATCAGCGGCGAGTTACCGTGGATCGTACGCCAGTTAAAAGAAAACAAGCACTCCAAGAAATATGTGGTGCCGTTGATTCACTACCTGGGATCGAAAGCTTTAGAGAAAGCCGCCGGCACGCCCACTTGGAAACAGGTTTGGAGTGCGGGTCAATCCGTAGGCCTGGTGCACGAAATCTTACCCACGCGCGAAATCATCGAACGCCTGGTCAATGAGTACGAAGCGGCGAAGAAAAGTCTGACTTAGTTTCCGAGCGGGCAAGCCGCCAGCGTCTAGACACATCTTTCCCCCTCACGCGAATCGCCACCTGTAGGTGGCGATTCGCGTGAGGGGGACATCTGCTAGGTCTTCCGGACCTTTTGTTTCACCGAAAGCGTTAACTTGTATTTCATTACGGGTTCATCCCCGGCCGACGGGACGTAGGCAAAGCCCGAGAATGTCTCGCTGATACGTTCACTAGACGCGGCGGCGCGATTGATCAGATCTTGTACGCCCGCGGCTTCAGCACAAACGAAGTGAACGTGTCCGTCGGCACGTTTTAAGAATTCGCCAGAAAAATCCTTGAAAATAAAATCGATTTTTTTGCCGCTGCGTTGAATGGCCGTTAGGGCCTTTAGGGCGATCGAAAGTTCGGCGCCCATGGCGAGTGCTCCAAAATACATGACGCCCAAATGATTGCGCGAGCGGCGATCGAGCCGAACGCGAACCTCGGCCCGGTCGTCGGTTAAGGCAATCACTCGTGGTGTCACGAAGGCCAGTAAAGGAATATTCACGGCGCAGTAGGCATTGATCAGCGCGCTGATTTTCAAATTATCTAATTTTTCCGAGGACGGGAGTAATGACCGCATATTCCAAGCATATGACCAGAAACGAATTCCTGCCAACCCCGAATTCAGGTAGGATCTTGTCATGAATCCAACTTCACTTGAAATCGCAGCCACGGTGATCTTTGTACTCGCCCTGATCCACACGTTCTCGGTGAAGGTGTTCCAGAACTGGGCCGCGCGTTATCCAGAAGGCTCGGTCGGCGATAGTTTATTTCATTTGCTCGGCGAAATCGAAATTGTCTTTGGGGTATGGGCCGCCATTTACGTCGGCTTGCGCATGTTCGTGTCAGGCGTGGGCGATGGCGTCACCTATCTCGAATCGCTCAATTACACCGAGCCTGCCTTTGTTTTCGTGGTGTTAAGCCTGTGCAGCACTCGCCCTATTTTATTCGTGGCGGAAAAAACCATCGAATGGTGCAGTGGACTTTTGCCCCTGAATCGCCCGCTGGCCTTCTACGCCGTGGCTCTGACCGTCGGTCCTTTGCTTGGTAGTTTTATCACCGAACCGGCGGCGATGGCGGTGACCGCACTTATTCTTTACGACCGCTTTTACAGCAAGCAGCTCTCCCCGAAGTTGATGTATGCGACCATCGGATTGTTGTTTGTGAATATTTCGATTGGCGGCACGCTCACGCCCTACGCGGCTCCGCCGATTTTGATGGTGGCGCCTGGTTGGGGATGGGATTTGAAGTTTATGGTCACTCAGTTTGGCTGGCGCGGAGCCATCTCCTGCTTGATATCGACGGTCATGGTGGCAACCGCGTTTCGCAAAGAGATTTCGAGCGTCGAATGGACGGTGAGCAAAAACAAATCGGTACCCGTTTGGGTCATCGGACTTCACTTGGCATTTCTGGCCCTGACCGTTTTGGCGTCCCATCACATGGTGATATTCGCCGCGACATTCCTGTTCTTCCTCGGCCTCTACAAAGTCACTGGGGAATTTCAGGAAGACATCAAAATCAAAGAAGGCTTACTCGTCGCTTTCTTCCTCGGGGGACTGGTGGTTTTGGGGCCGCCGCAACGTTGGTGGCTTGAACCCCTTCTGATCCAAGCGGGCGGGAATACTCTGTTCTGGGGAACCACATTCCTCACCGCCATCACCGACAACGCGGCGCTGACTTATCTGGGCGCGCAAGTTCCAAATCTGTCGGATGTTTCGAAGATCGCCCTGGTGTCGGGGGCCGTGGTCGGCGGGGGGTTAACCGTGATCGCGAACGCCCCCAACCCCGCAGGTTACGGCATTCTTAATCCGGCCTTTAAGAACGGCGGCATCCATCCGCTTTATTTGCTGGCCGGGGCCTTGCCGCCCACGGCTATTGCTTCCATTTGCTTCTGGTTGATCTAAAAGCAAGGCCTGCATTATTTCTTCGCTTATCTCTCGCGCATGAAGCTGATCGACCGCTGGGGTCTGATGAGATGCGTGCGTTCTGAAAACGTTCAAGAGCACTCGCTCCAAGTTGCGGTGATCGCGCACGCCTTGGCGCATATCAAAAAAACGAAGTTCGGAAGCCAGGTCAATCCCGAGCGCGTGGCCACGCTGGCCCTCTTTCACGATGCGACCGAAGTTCTGACCGGGGATTTGCCGACGCCAGTAAAGTATTTTAATCCGGAAATCCGCGATGCTTACCGCGCTTTAGAAGGTCACGCCGCCGGGCAATTGCTTAAGCTTTTGCCCGAGGACATGCGCGCCGATTACGATCGGCTTCTGACCATCGGTGACGACGAAGCCGAGGCTCGGGATCTGATCAAGGTTGCCGACACACTCTGCGCCTACATTAAATGTTTGGAAGAAAAGGCCGCCGGAAATTTAGAATTCAACCGGGCCGAAAAGACCTTGGGCGATAAGCTGCGCACCTTCACTGAAAGACCCGAAGTCGCGGCTTTTGTTAAAGACTTCGTTCCCGGATTCACCATGACTTTGGACGAGATCAGTCAACCGCTAGAATCTTAGTCCGCCCTAGGACTCTAGTTAAAAATTCGCGCGATGTGGCTAGGATCTTTTGGCGCCAGGCGGGGTCGCGCGGAAAGAATTTTTCCAAGTAGTCGGCGCGCACTTTTTCGGCAAGCTGTGGGGTCGCGTAGCCATAGAGCGAGCCCTGGTGTTCGAGCAGCCAATGATTCAAGCTTTCCATTTGTGAATTCACGTCGTGACCCAGTGTTCCGAATTCCATGGTCATGGCGCAGACGCGCTGATGATTCAAGGCCAATTCAGGAAAGATATTATTTGTCGCACCGTAGGTTTCGTAAAAGCCTTCACTGTCCGCGGGAGTGAAATCGTAAACTTCGCGATCCATTGCGGGTTGAAAAAGTTCAGAGAACAGCTGTGGATGAACGCAACCGGGCACATCGCCGGTCAAGAGATGAAGGCGCGCGCGTTCACCAAGGCCCGTGTGCAGATCGAAAAGCACAATGTCTTCGTAGTCCGGCATAATTTGGCGCAAGGCTTCGGTCATCTTCACAGTTTGTGGTTCGGGTTCGAATCCGCCAAATTCAAGACCTTCTGCACTTTCGAATTGGCCAAGTCCTACACCCTTAATAAAGGCGTCGAGCGAGACATCGTCGAAAAATATTTTATCCTTTTCCTGGCGCATTTGTCGCAGTAAAAAACAGCGTTCATTTTCTACTGGTGCTTTCGGCACGAAGCGATCGCTCAGACGCAAGGACTCTGGATTCTTTAGGTCATAAAGTGAGGGCCGGGCCGAGCAATTGCGGTTAAGATTGACGCCACTTTCGGTACCGCGTGTGTGGTGATGAAAGCCGTAAGGGTTAAGCGCATGAATAAAAAAGAATCCGGTGTGGGATCGGTTGGTTAAAGGGATCAATTCATTCATGGTCATCGCTTGAACAGCATGGCCCGCGTAGGCCTCAAGACCGTGTACTCCCGAAATCATGACGAACAAAGTTTTCGGTTTTGCAGTGGGGGGCAGATAAACGGTGTCGACGGTGAAAATCACCTCACCCTTTGAGGGCACGGACCAGGCGTCCGTGCTCTTCGCTCCACTCAATTTCCGAACTAAGCCAAGAAATCGGCTTCGAGCATCAAGATAATTTTGCGGAAATAAATCGAGGTCCGACATGGCCCCCCAGGATTAAGCGTTGTAGACCAAGCGGCGCTTGCCCTTGTGCAAACGGCGCATACGGAAGGCGAGGCCCGAAAGCAAAACAATTCCGCCAATCAACAGCCCTGCGAGCAGCCAATTCGGTTGAGGGTCGACGTTTTCAAATCCTGTGTCAAACGGGACGGGCGGAGCCATCGGGTCCACTTGAATCGGGGCTGTGGCCAAGGATCCATCGCCGATCACCGGCAGCTCTTGGGTCGATTGAACTTGTGCGGCCGCCGTTGTCGCAGGGCGTGCGGGCTTGGCGATCAAGGTCTTCTTGCGCTTTTGTAGACGTGCAACCTTGTTTGCCGACTTTTTAGATTTCTTCGAAGATTTCTTAACGCTACCCGCAGCCATTGGGGCCGATAGGCCTTCGGGTTCGGGGGTGCTATATGAAGACGATTCCTCAGCCGGAAGGTCGAGAGGTTCTAGTGACGCGTTCTTGATTTCCTTGCTGGCACAGGCGGCAAAAAGAACAAGACACGGCACCAACAGGACAAACTTCGGCGCGAGTTTAAGAGAATTTGATTTGAAAACGTTCATATTGCGGCCCTCCTTCAGTCTTGGCCAAGTGCTTAACCGATGAGCAAGAGCGGGACCAGCCCGCGTTGGACAAAGTCGGGCCTAATACGACACGCGCAAACGCAATTAAATTGCCCTGACGGCCGATCTTCCCATTTGACTGGGGTTGGATTGGCCATTACTAATGTTGGTTCACGGTTTTTAGCGGGAGTAGCTCAGTTGATAGAGCGTCGCCTTGCCAAGGCGAAGGTCGCGGGTTTGAATCCCGTCTCCCGCTCCAAATATCGGATACCGCTAGAGCGGAACGCCAAGAAATTCTAAGAAGTCTAAATACTTAATAACACTGAAGAGCGCTTCGCATCCTTCGCCTGAATATTTCGTG
>JBEIHA010000030.1:0-16005 GCA_040381635.1 Pseudobdellovibrionaceae bacterium | reverse complement strand
AGTTGGCGTACGGTTTCTAAGTAAGAGGGCGCGAGTTCCTGAAAGTTCTGCAACACGAAGAGCTTCACCGGCTCTTGCACAAATTTTTCGGCGTCGTCATCCGAGATATAACCAACCTCGGCCATTCGTCTTAAGACGTAGCGCTGACGCTCTTTCGCGCTGCTGGGATTGTGAATCGGCGAGTAACGACTAGGCGCCTGCGGAAGACCAGCCAAGATCGCGGCCTCGGGCACGGTCAAATCTTTAAGGTCTTTGCGATAATACACTTGCGCGGCCGCACCCACACCGTGCGCACCCTGGCCCAAGTAAATTTGATTTAAGTAAAGAAAAAGAATTTCTTCTTTCGTCAGAACTTCCTCCATCCGCCAGGTCAGAAGGACTTCTTTGATTTTGCGGGTGTAGGTTTTTTCGTTACTTTGCAAAATGATCGCGCGGGCCACCTGCTGGGTGATGGTTGAGCCCCCTTGTGATTTCTTACCCGAGCGCACGTTGGCCAACACCGCCCGCATGATGGCGATATAGTTGATCCCCCCGTGCTTGAAAAAGCTGTCATCCTCAGCAGCGACGAAAGCTTGAATTACATTTTTCGGAATTTGATCGAAGGGCACTAAGATTCTTTTCTCGCGAAAGAATTCACCGATCTTTTTGTTGTTGCGATCGTAAACTTCGGTCACCAGCAAAGGCTTGTAATCCGCCATGCCGATGACTTCGGGCAATTCCGAATTCAATTTCATCACGATCGTTGTCACCACCGCGAGTCCGGCCACCGTCAAACCCACGAACACAATCAAAACAGTCTTAAAAATATTTCCGGATGAGAACGGCATAGGAGATCCCCGCGTCTGTGAACAAAGAGTTTATTATAAAGCTCGCAAGGAAGCGAGGCTACAAGAATGCACTGCGGAGTGAAGCACCGTGAACGAACAACGGCGGATTTTCATCCGCCGTCGAGGTCTGGCTTTAGCAGATAGTTAGAATTTAGGTTTCAGTTGGCGCCAGCCCAGCGGGCGGCGGTGGCGTGCGCGGTGTTTCACGTTCTGGAGCGGGAGATGGAGTCCGTGATCGCGTTGGCGCAGGACTCCTCATTTGGTTTCTCTGGGACGAGGGCGTTCCTAAGTGCTCCATAAAATCCATGGCCCGTTTGCATTTTTCTTTCGAAGTTAATCTGGTGAACTCAGTCCCATCTAGCGAAGCTTGTGCTTCGGCACGATCATCTTGTGCACAGCAGCCATCATATGTACCGGCGGCGCCAGTCAGTTTACCGAAATTGGTGTTTAAGTCTTCGCCTGCCTTTTTGCCTCCGACGCCTTTGCGACGCTCGCGTTTGGCGTTCATATAGTTCCGTAAGTTTTGCATCCGAAGTTCTTCTTCCATTAATTCGCGCTGAGCCTCCGCATACTCTGTACTCAGCGCTTGGTTCTTAGTGGCTAGCGTGCGCTGCGCATTGGCCCCTTGTTGCTGTAGAAGATTTCCGTTACTGCGCGCCTCTTCATAGGTCTCGGTCATTTCTTCCTGTGCGTTCCGCATGGCGCGACACATTTTGCTTTCTCCGGTCATACCATTAGCTTGGTTTGGCGATTGACCGCAACCGGAGGTGGTCATAACTTGTGTGATATTTTCTTCAAGTCTGAAGCGATTTTGTCGTGCCGATGAAATCGCCGTTTCGACCTGACGTATGGTTGATTCATAGATATTCTGCGCTGCCTTTTTCGAATCTCTTGTTGGTCTGCTATCTATGCACCGGCGGTAAAAAACCTTCGCCCGCTTTTCCCATGCTTCGCGCGAACTGACTCCTACACTTTTCATTAGTTTGTTGAAATTGCCTTGAGATTGACGGCGGCCGATTTCGGCCATCTTTTGAGTTTGAAGGCCAGCGACTTGCTGTGTGGCAGTTGTGTGGCAGTTAAGTTCGACTTGCGTCTTTGCCTCTGAAAGCTTCACTTCGGCGTCTACTTTGCTCAACTCTAACGATCGAATTTGCGCATCGATCTGGTCCATTTTCTCCCGCATTTGAGCCATTTCTGCGACCGCTTGTTGTTCTTCTCCCTCTTTTTTGTTTTTGATTTCTCTTAATCGCTTGCGCAAGTTGTCTTGAATTTCTTGGCCTTGTTTACGTAACTCGGTATCCTTCTCAGCGGCTTTATCTAGAGCTTCAGAATTTTTAGTCATGAGCTCGGGCATTTTCTTCTTTAACTCTTTAAGACGCTCTTGGGACTTTTCAAGCTGCTTTTCGTAGCGATCCGTATCGTCCGGCTCTTCGTGAGGGCAGAGGTCCAGGCGTCTTTTTGCCGCTCCAATGTCGATTAGGCCGAGCGAGCTTTGTAAGGATTCGGGGTCGCTACGTCTCGAGCCTTCGCGCTGCTCTCGGCACTTGTATCGATCTTTTTCTTCTTCGGTGATTTTATCGAGGCAACGGCACCGATTTAGACTCCAAGAACATCCAATGGCTCCGCCCACTCTCCCACGTCTTTCATCAGGACTATCAGAGGCAGAGTCATCGGTTTGCAACTCGTCGTTTGGTAAGCCAACACCGGTGCAGGATCCTTTAAAATCTCCGGCCTTTTCTTCGAAGTTTTTTTCAGCCTCGCGGCATGTCTCTGACGAAGGATTTTTGGCCCCTCGAACTTTCGCGAGACACTCTAAAAACTTCGCTAAAGGCTGCTCATTTTTACAGCGCTCTTCAGGATTATATTGGCCCATACCCGCCAAAGGATTTGGCGCGGGAGAGGTCTGCGCCCAGATCGATGGCGCTGAAATTAAAGTGACTAGCGCAACATAAACAACCGTCTCAAACTTAATCATCGTAAACAACCCTCCTTGAAGGGACGCAGAATGCATATTACATCAGCAACCGGGGTGCCAAAAATGAGCGTAACTATATCATCTCATTTTGAGACACTTCGTGAACGAACGGTAGTGGCGCGCGAACGGAGCTAGGCGAACGAATAGCGAATCTGGAGGAAAGACTAGCTAGGAAGGAGTAGCGATTATGGTGAGTGGAAGAAAACAACCCGAGCGAAGCGAGCCTTTAGAAAAAGGATTCGCAACTGCGAATCCGCAAAGAAAAAAGCTGTGGGTCTGAATCATCCAAGTAAACCCGTAGAATCAGTGCGGGTGACCGTGATAGGAACTTTAGGCTTCTCACTCATTTAAGGTGAGCTTGCACACCATTCCCAGGGACAGCCCCCTTGATATGTTCTTGTAGGGTTTACTTTTGTGATCAGCCCACAGAACTGACCACAGAATAGCAGGTATTTTCCAAAGATCCACAGGCATCAATTCCCGTGCCGCAATGATATTTCGAAAAATTGGAACTTCGTCCTGTCGCGTATTAAGAAAGTATTCCGAAAAGTCTTGCAGGTGGCCAATTAACGGAGCTCGAAACGTCGAGCGGAGCATTTAGTGACCCCAGAGAAACTTGACTTGATTTTTCCATTCTTGATGTTTGCCTACGGCGCCCTGATGACGCTTGTGCTGCATCATCCGTATCTCAATGAATTGGCCGAAAATCGGCTGCCTTCGAACGTGGTCGCGCAGATGCGTGGACACCGAGCCTTAGCGCTAGTCTGCCTAGCCGTCGGCTCTCTGTGGTCCACGCAAAATCTTTGGCTTTAAGACCTGAATTAAGCTAGCTTGCGGTCTGCAAATGGAGCAAATTAGCATGGACTTCGATGCGGCCCAGCCGCAAGAGTCTTCTCAAGCAAAAATTCTTTCGGTCTCGGACGTCAATAAGGCCGTAAAGACCACGCTGGAAAACGGCTTCAAACTTCTGTGGATGAAGGGCGAACTTTCGAACTTCAAACCGCACACCTCGGGCCATTGGTATTTTTCACTTAAAGATTCTAAGGCGCAGATCAGCGCGGTGATGTTCAAAGGCTTCAACGGCGGAATCAAGTTCAAGCCTCGCGACGGGATGGAAGTGGTCGTAAGGGGTAAGATCACGGTGTACGAACCGCGCGGAAATTACCAAATCTTTTGCGAATCCATGGAACCTGTTGGCGCCGGCGCGCTGCAAATGGCTTTCGAACAACTGAAAAAGAAGCTCGAGGCCGAAGGCCTTTTCGCTAAAGAGCGCAAACGTCCCTTGCCGCTACTGCCCAGACACGTGGCCGTGGTCACGTCGCCAACGGGTGCCGCCATTCGCGATATCTTGAACGTACTTCATCGGCGCTTCAAAGGTTTGCGCGTCACCGTCGTACCCACGGTCGTGCAGGGGGAGGCCGCGGCACCCCAGATCGTCAAAGCGTTAGAACTCGCGCAAAAACTAAACGATGTTGATGTAATCATCTGCGGCCGCGGTGGTGGTTCGGTCGAAGACATGTGGTGCTTCAACGATGAACGGGTGGCCCGCGCGATCGCGGCATCAAGAGTGCCGCTGATCTCGGCCGTGGGGCATGAAATCGATTTCACCATCGCCGATTTTGTGGCGGACTTGCGCGCGCCCACACCTTCGGCCGCGGCCGAGTTGGTCAGCCGTAATGCGCAAGAGATCGTCGAAACCATTGCCGTCCAAAAAAAGCGACTGTGGCGGGTGTGGCAGCACAAAGAGCAATTGCAAAAACAAAAACTGCATCAGCTGAGCAAGCGCTTGGTGGATCCGAAGCGCCGTTTGCAAGATTTGGCGTTACGTTGTGATGAGCTTTCGCAGCGTTTGGAAGCCGGCATAAACCGCTACTTCGAACGCCAAAGACAGAAGGTAAAGCTGCTGCTGACCCGTCTGCCCTCGCCGCGCGAAGTGCTTTTGCGCCTGGGGCAGGAAATCAGCATGCTGCGCACGCAAGCCGAAGCCAATATTTTGCGCCTACAAGAAATCAAGAAAGCCCAATTGGGCCGCTTGGTCGGAATGCTGGATTCGCTGTCGCCGTTAAGCGTGGTCGAACGCGGCTACTCGATTTCGCGCAAAGAAGGAAAAGTCATTAAAGCGGCTTCGCAGTTAAAAAGCGGCGACGTCGTCGAATTGCAATTTGCTAAGGGCAAAGCTGAAGCAAGAGTAGAAAAAATATTGAGTTAACTGAATCCGCAAAAAGCGGAAGTGGGAGTTCTATGGATTTCGAAAAAAAGCTATCGCGACTCGAAGAGATCGTGACCAAAATGGAAGGCGGCGATCTGACGTTGGAAGACTCGCTCAAGTTTTTCGAAGAAGGCGTTAAGCTTTCGCGCGAATGCAACACCCAGCTAGCGCAGGCCGAACAAAAGGTGAAACTTCTGTTGAGCGTGGATGCTTCCGGCCAAGCGGTTACCGAAGACTTTCAGATGAAGGACTAGATTTTGTTTAACGAAATTTTTAAGCCTGAATTGAAGCTGATCGATAGGCATTTACGCACACTTTTTCCCTCGCCATCGGAGGAAGCGCCGGAACTTAAGCGCTTGCGAGAAAGCATGATCTACAGCGTGTTTTCCGAAGGCAAGCGCTTTCGGCCCTTGCTGTCGCTGCTGACCGCCAAGGCTTTGAACAAGGCGCCCGAACAAGTTCTACCCTTGGCCGCGGCCGTTGAATTGATTCACACCTACTCTTTGATTCACGATGATCTGCCGTGCATGGACGACGATGATTTCAGGCGGGGCCAGCCGACCAATCACCGCGTCTTCGGTGAAGCCGGTGCCTTGCTCGCGGGGGACGCGCTTCTGACCATGTCGTTTGGTATCCTGGCGCAGTCGCCGTCGCCCCGGGCGGCCCAAGCCGTAGCGCTGTTGTCGGAGGCCGCCGGCCCGCGCGGAATGGTCGGTGGTCAAGTGATGGACGTCGATGCGACGAATCCTGGCAAACTTTTGCTCGAAGACATTCACAAAAGAAAAACGGGACGCTTGATTCAAGTTTCGGTCGAAGCCGCGGGCGTTCTTTGTGAGGCTCCTATTTCGCAAGTGGAAGCCTTGCGCACTTACGGCGAACAATTGGGCATGGCCTTTCAGCTGGCCGACGACATTCAAGATTTTGATCCGGCGAGCCCCGAAAAAGTCAGCTTCGTTTCACTCCTTGGAAACGAAGAGACCTTGCGTTTGCTTAACGTAGCTTCGCAAAGCGCTTTAACGGCCATTTCGGATTTTCCGTCGAGCGCCGACGGCTTGCGCGAAATGGTCCGACTGAACCGCGAGCGAGTGTAAATCCCATGGGCCGGCAAAGGCTGGATCAAGCCGTCGTCGAACTGGGCTTCGCGCCCACGCGCACGAAAGCTCAGCAGATGATCGAAGCCGGCGACGTCGAAGTCTTTGCGCGTGGCGAATGGTCGACGGCGGCCCACTGCAGTCTGCAGGTCGACACCTCGACCGAAATCGTGCGGGCGAAGGCCGGTTCAGAAATCCTGAAATTTGTTTCGCGCGGGGGTCTAAAGCTTGAAGGAGCGCTGAAGCATTTAGGTTTAGACGTTCGGGGATTCAAGTGCCTGGACCTGGGAATATCAACCGGGGGGTTTACCGATTGTTTGCTCAAAGCGGGCGCAGAAAAAATTTGCGGCGTTGACGTCGGCCACGGTCAACTGCATCCCTCTTTGGAGAATGACTCGCGCGTAGCTCTCTTCGAAGGGGTGAACGTCAAAGACATCAATGCTTATCCTCGCCTGAAAAAGTGGATTGGTACGCAGCTTGATCTTTGTGTGGCGGATCTGTCGTTTATCTCTCTGCTCGGCGTGCTCCCTGACATCAAAAAAGCTCTGCCGCCGCAGACCAAATTCTTAGGGCTAGTGAAGCCACAATTCGAACTGGGGCAGAGCGCGCTGAACAAAGCGGGCGTGGTGAAGGATCATTCTCTGTTCGCGGATTTGGAAAAGCGTGCCCGTGCCTTGCTTCCGGGGTCTGATTTTTTTCCTAGTCGTATTCAGGGCCAAGACGGCAATCAAGAGTTTTTCCTCTTCGGTCGGGGATAAACAAGAGCGCTCTGGGGCCGCAATTTCGGCCGAACCTCGAATAAGATTGTCTCAAAACGAGAAGTCTTTCCAAAGCTTATGGCTAGGGTCCATGCCTTCCGATAAGCTAACAAAGTCTGTTCCGTCTTTCTTGGGGGTAGGTTTTGAATCGTTCCATTTGGCGCAGCGGCGCTGTCGTCCTAGGGATTTTCGTCGCCTTTCTGCCCTTTCAAAACTGCGGTAAACTCGCCGCCAACAAAACGGTAAGCACGTCGGCCAGCAGTCATAGCAATCCACACATTATGCGCATGTCCAGCGTCGAGGCCTTGAATGTCGATATCTCTTTTCGCGTGCATGATGAATCGCTACCGACCACGGTGCAATTCAATTGGTCGTACACCTTGGACGGTGCAGCGATGGGATGTACACCGAAAACGGGAGCGAACGCCTCGACTTTTGTTTTGAATTGCTCTTCAGCCGGAGCGCTGAAAGTCAATGTCAGCGTAAATAATGCGGGGGAAATTTTAAATCTCTCTTACAGCACTAATTTGCAGGCGCCCACCAATAGCAACGAAATTCCTATGCAGATCGTTTTTGAAATTCCGTCTGGCACCGGCACCAACCCTTGGAATACCGCCGCCACTCGCGTGGAAACTTTCGTCGGGCAAACGCTAAAACTTAAAAATATGGATTCGAGTCCACGGCAACTGCACACCAATGGCAGGCCTTGTCCGCATGGTAACCTAATCCCGTCCGGCGGGATGGCCGATTGTGTGATTTCCCAATCTTATAGTCGCGCCGCCAACGGTGCCGTTTACGATCACAACGAGGGCACCGCCGCTGAATTCCATTTAGTGGCCTACGATGGTGCGGCTCTTTATGCCACGAATTGCGCCGGCTGCCATGGGGCTCTGGCTTCAAGTGCGCATCGCAACGCCAAAGTGTCGCAGATTCTTTCTGCGCGTGCGTCGGCGCCGGCTATGGTCGGAAACGCCGCGGTTCAAGCGCTCACCCGCCGGCAGATCGAAGCGATATCTTATGCTCTGGGTGGACGCTAATACTTACTCTAGATTAGTTTATTCAATTGGTTTAGCGCATTTTTCTTAAGGTTTGCATCTACCAACCATAAGACATTCAATTTCGTAGAGGTCTCCAAGTATGCGGACTGTCAATTCGTAGTCGGACTCGAAAAGAACGCGCCAAGCACCCCGATGTCGTCCGTGCTGTGAAACCAGTTCAGCGAAGTCGTGTTTTGAATAGAGGCTTTCCATTCTGTTCTGCACAAGAAAAGCCAAAGAATGAATGTGGAGAGTCAGTTCACCTGACGGCCTTCCACGGTACTTGCCAAGATGGAACTGAACACCTTTAGTCAATTCATCGAGCTTTTGCCACGATTGGTCGCCTGGTCTAGCCCGAGATCCCTCGTGAATGGGAATCAGATCCGCTCGACGAAAGAGCGAGACAAACTCCTCCATGGTTGAAAAGTAGATGTGTTCAAAGTTCTGAGTGATTGGGTTTCGTTTTGCGAAGCTGAAAATAGTTAAACCACGATCCGACCATCCAGCAATCCAGTCAAGTCTGTCGCGGGCCGGGTTCGGTGCGAGTGGGGCAACGGACTTCATTAACTCCTTGTTTTGCATGGTATCTTCTCTGTAGCGACTTTGACCGACCCTAACGTAGGAGATTGAACTAGGGAACGAGCCGCTTTTCCCACCGATTCCAGCGCCGTCGCCGCCAATTTTCGCCGTGACGATGGTAGGTTCTTCAACCTGGAACAAAAACGGCGGAATAAAGATCTCTGACGTTCGTGATCGGGCGTCAGGAAATTGAGTTTGTCCGTAGCGCAAAGCCAGTATTGTACTTTTGGGTTCAAGTCCAAGCAGTCCTCGCAATGCCTTGAAAATAGGTTCGCGGGGTATCACAAAAAGATGTTTAGCGACCTGATCGGACGACTTATAGACATCAACTTCGCTGGCCGCCCCGGGTTTTACATTTAAAATCTGATGGGAAAGAATACCAACAAATTCTTCGCCTTTGTAAACGCCTCCGCCACTCATTCCAAACTCGCCATGGGCGTTGATCAATTCAATACCGGAAACGTCGGGCAGAAACGGGCGACTACTTGAGGCGACCAAGACCTCTCCCGATGTGGTGATCGGCTGTCCTGAAGTTTTGACTGGGTATCCCTCAATTCGCAGGACTTCTTTTGGCTGAACAATCGTCAATTTTGAAAGCTCTTGATCCGAAAACATTTGTGAAACATGCGAAAGACTTTGATCATTGAGTCGATAAATTGCAAAGCCCTTCGCCCAATCCGAGTGAAGCAAAGTTAGGCCCAAACTGATTTGATTGATTCGCAAAGTGACGGGCAAAGCGCCGACGACGTGTTCGGAAGTCACCGCGAACAGTCCTTTTGAAGTGCCGACGACGACCGCCGAGCCCACGGCCACACCGGTTGATTCAACAATTTGTCCGGTATGGGCCATGACTTGACCGACCCAAACGCACATCGACAGCAGAACTAACCTCATAAATTCCTCCACGGTTCGCAAACCTTATATTTTTTGGACCGACCTGATCCGATGGCGTTGACCCAGCCCGACTTTTTCCAAACATCGATTAGTCGATTGGCCGAGGCTCTTGATTTTTTAAAACGCAATTCCAAATCTCTTCGCGAAAATTCGCGTTGCCCTAGATCGGATAAAATCGACAAGCTGCCTGTGTTCGTCGGTGGGATTCGTTCGATTGAATTTTGAAAATGGGGTGCACGCGCGACACAGCGCCTAATTGTGTCGATTGGTCCAGAAAACAAAATAAAATCCTGCTTTTTTGTGATCGTGAAATCTTTGGGCAACAAGTCCCGAATACGAGCTAACAAATTAAACAATCGCCCAGAATGTAAGTGCGCATCATAGCCTTTTTGGCCATAAGCCTTTTCAAGTACCTGTGCACAAGTCGTTGTTGGTTCAATACTAAGATGGTGTAAGGCGCGAGTCACAACTTCAGAGTGTAGCGATCTGCCGCTCTCTTTTATTGACGTTCTCATTAGCTCTAGATCAACCAATACACGTGCTTTGTCATCGCGAGTCTTAGCCTGCTTCCATCGAGACAGGTTTGGTCGCAAAACCTTAATCATTGCTTCGGGCAATGAACCACTCGGTTCAGAGACACTCGCGCCAGTTAATTGTGATCGAAACCAATCGACCACTTGGTATTCGCTGTGACAAAGAAGGGGTGCAGAATCTCGATTTGCCTTGAGACGAACTTCGTTGGGCACAGAAAATTTTGGATCAAACATAGACCGCCATTCTAAACTCAGGCGTAACAAATGCCGGCTGGCCAAAGGAATCGGTTTTGACCATCGATCAAGGATAAGGACAAAGAGTTCGTGAGTTGAACTCCAGTCTAATTCCTGCGCGGCCAGCTTTCGCCAGCTCCATAAATAGACCCGATCAATCAGGTCCGTGGTCTTATTGACATCCCCATCGGCGGCGCTGTGCAGCCCCAGTAAAGTTCGCCCGCGAAAGGACCTTAGATACCCATTTTCGAAATCTGGAAGCTCGGATTTCAAGTTGCGCACGAAGGGTAGAGCCATCATCCAGCGCGATTGGTAAGCGAGCTGGTCATCACCCGCCTGGATTTCCTTTGGGAACTGGCCCAAGAAAAATTGGCGTCGCATTTTGAGTGCACCCCACTGCCGAGCGAGCCCTTCGGACCAAGTGGATGACCTCAAGAAATCTTTTTCTAGCAACTTGTCTAAGTTGGGCGAAGGCACATCTAGGTATTCGAAGCACAAGCGGGCGTTCAGCCGTCCTTGAACTTTTAGTTCTGGATCCGGATCAGAACTTGACGCAACCTTTAGGAAGAAATCAGAGGCCTCAGAAAATTCCTCGCAGAAAAAATAATTGAGCCCAGCTTCCATACACCAACGTGCGGGATAGTCCTGACCGGAATCGACAAACGACTGACGTTGGGCTTCGATCACTTCCTTCGACGCTTTGATTTCACCTCGAGCGCGAAGAAGAGAGGCCTCGAGCAAAGTCAGCTCAGCCTTGATCCGAGCTTGGCTTGAAAAACGACTGAGTTGTGCTTTGAGATGAAATACATCTTCTAGGCGCCGATCTAGGCGAGCTCTCCAGGTTTTTTGAATGAGTTTGTCGAGCTCCGTTGTCATTGCTTAGTTAAGTAGAAGTGTTTGCTGTGGCCTCCGGGGATTTTTAGGGGCCAGCATTGAAAGGTGTTTTTAGTATTGAAACAAAATTCAGATCCGGCAGAAAGCCCGACAAATTCGTCTGCGCCGTTGTGATAAATCAAATCGTCTTCGCTGCTGGAAATTCCGGCGCACCAAAAACCGTATTTCGATCTCGTGCAGAGATGTCTGTCTGATGCAGGGTCGATGATTTGATTTTTCAGATTCTCTGGAAGAGGGCGTCTGGTTTCGAGGGGACTCGAGGCTGGTGTAAAAAATGTTTCATTCCACTTGGCGCAAACAATTTCTTTTTCGGTCAGCGCACAGATTGAGCCTCCGGCCTGGATCAAGTTGGAAACGGCCTTCATAGATGAAAACAAATGATTGCGAACAATTTTTTCTGTCCCTAATCGGCAGGTGACGATTCCTTTGTCCAATTGGCAAAGAGTCGGCTCTTCTGAAACGCTAAGACGGGGCAATCGGATTTGAAATACCGGCCAACTACCTGAATAGGGAATAGAACTGGTTCTGATGGTGGCGACCTTTGAGACGGGCTCAACTGATTCTGCATAAGAGATTTCTATCTTCCAGTCGCCTTTGCGGATCGAATATGGCGCCCCGCTAAACTCAAGTTGTCCGGGGGGTAAGGAATACGTGACGCCGGACTTCATGTCCCGACAGCGATAATTGCCCGACTGTTCGCTGACACACAAAATATTGTTGCTGACATGTAGACCGCGCAAATTTTTTGTCGGGATTTGCTTTAGATCGATACTTTTTCCTTCAGGATCACGGCAGACCAAGTCTCTTTGATGGGTCGGCAAATAGCAGATTCCGTCGCCGATTTTATACGCCTTAACATCGCGTGGAATCGAAATGGGTTGCGCGAGCATTTTTTTGATTTCTTCGTTGCGGCGGAGGAGTTCGCTGGGTTCCGGATCGATGACTTTAAAGAATTCGCCGTTTTTGTCAAAGAGCATAACTCGTCGAATTCCTCTGTCGGTGCAGGTTGTTTCGACTTTTGAATGAGCCCTAAGCGAAGTATTCGGATCGAGTTCGAACTCATTTTTGACGATAGGAATCGGACCCTGTCCGCGGCAATGGAAATACTTTCCCAATCCGGCCTCTAGATGCAGATCCTTTCCGACGCAGACGTACCGCGCCGCTGATCCCCTGATCGATGAGTTTTCGTGGACAGACAAACAAAGAACCTGTGAATCAGGAAGAGTGAGGATATCCCATTTTACCTCTGGGGCGATGACAGCATAACCGCCAAAGGTAGAAGTGCTACTGAATCGATCTTCGCCCAATAGTGCAACTAGCGGACCGAGTCCATTGTCTGAATAACATTGGATCCTTCCATGGAATCTGGAATACCCACAGCCCATTCCGTAGACCAATTTGGTGATAGGAATACGAAGTCTCCAAAACTCGGCTTTCCCTGGGTTTTCAAGCCAAATTCGCAACGCCTTTAAAAAAGGTAAGTAAGGCCGAAGGCTCGCCTCCTGCGAGATTTCCGCAACGAAATCTTCACCGAACTTTAGGACATCGATCAGATCCGAGGGCACAACCGTGTTGTCTCGTTTCCAGCGAGCTTCCGCCAGACCCAATGAGACTAAGAACTCTTTCGCTTTCTCGCGCCCTGATTCGGGAAGGGAAAGAATGGACCCAGTGACGATGCTTTTCAGAGCAGCTACGGAAGTGAGTAGATACTCATTGCGTAGCGGGAAGCCTTGAAATCCATTTATCTTTTGATCACTTAAGATTGGCGAAGCGGCAAATTGGTCACACAAGTTTTTTGCTAGTTTGCTGGAAACTTCGCAAAGAACCAAATTGGTTGCGACCATGTGCCAAATTGCTTTTTCCTCAGCCAATGGGTCGATCAGCGAGTCATATGGGTTGTGAGTTCGAAAATGATCGAAGAATCTAGCTTTGTCAGGCTTCACTATATCTTGGGGCGCGTGTGTGATTCTGGTTTGCGCGGACGCCAATTGCAAAGCCGACACCAGCGAGACTAAGAATGAAATCATTTTGGGTCCCGCACTTTTTCGGAACGCGCGAAATCTATATAGAAGTCCACAAGTCCGCGGAAGCTTTGCACAGATGAAAACGCGGGGTCTTTGCTCTTTATCGAATTGAGCAACGGATACAAATCACGTAACCGCAAGGACAGTGGTCTTGATAAGTCGTAAACATCCGCCCAATCGCCTTTCATCGAAAGAGCAACCAACTGCCCAATTTCAGGAATAAAGTCAGCGACAGTCGCACTCAGCTCTGGTTGAGGATTGTTCTTCACAAGCTCACGAATCACTTTTTCAAGCTGAACAAAGACACTGTGGGTGATTAAAGAGGCCGCTTCATCAATCCCCCGAACTTTGACGATATCGGCAATGATTCGATGGACATTGGCAATGTCGGCCCTTGAAATCGGGGTTCCTACGGATTCCAAATAGTTCTTTGAGTGTCGAACGCTGATCACCAGGGTTTGGTAGGCGCGAAATGTGCCGGCGTGCCCTAATCCCTTAGTGCTAAGCTGGGTCTGCAATGCATCGACCAAGCTATTAAGAAACAAAATCCGTCCTATTTCGTGTTGTTCCACGGAGTCTGCGATCCGAGTCAAAGAATCGCCGAGACCTTTAAGGGTCCTATGCGCTTGATCGGATTCGTTTTGACCACCATAGGATTGGGATCTGGTTTCGAGGGAAACAAAGAATAAGGCGGCAAGAACTATAAGACATCGCATAGGCATCGGGCTTTACCTCTCACTTTGGGTGCGGTCATTTTTCTTCTCAATAATTGGATTATTTTCTTCTCACTTATAAAATGTGCCTAGAATTGAGCGTAGTTCCTCGCGCACAATCCAAAGCTCAAGCATGGCCTGGTAAGAGGAGCTGCGCTTCATCTCGCGATCAATAAAGGGCGATGCGGAATCTATTATCGCGGCCAGCTCAAGGCAGGCTTCGCCGACCAGTGGTGAACGTGATCCATGCGCAACGGCCGTGGCGTAGACCCGACCGGCGGCACGCTTAATTGGCAAGGTAAAGTGCCATTGCTCGAGAGGCGTTGCGAATTCTTCGACTTTGGTTATGGTTTGGATGGTCTTCAGGGCGAGTTTTGTGACCCGATTGATGTCCGGAAATCCAATATCGCCAATGGGTGTGTTCCCGACGATTCCCAATACCTTTAAAATCCTGAACCCGCCTCCAGATAACGAGCGAAATTGCAGTGATTCCACTTTTTTGTTTACAGTAACAATGTATGTTGGATCACTGCCGGGGGTCATGATCGTACCGACCGTTTCGCCATTGGCAATCACGTCAAAAAACGAATTCTGTGGGCCTTGGCTTTCGGCTTGAACTAAAATCTTGTGCAGATCATAGCTTCGTTCAAACCTTAAACTTCGCACTTCCCCTTGCCCAACTTCGAATCTTCCCACATGTAAGTCTATAGTTCTTAGACCTTGGCTTGCGCCTATCGAGCACCAACTTAACATCAGACCAAGACAGAATCCTCGCACATCAACCTCCGGGTTCATTTGTTGGTCAGGGGGATATCCTGGAACGATCCTTCGAGACACTTTGAAAATTTATTAACTTTGAAATGATCAGTGAGAAGAAAAGGGGGCGTCTCTGAGGGGCCGGGATCGCCGTCAATTGCCGGCAGAGAGAGGCGATCTTTCGGCCCCTGAGTGGACGCTAAGAGTCATCAATGTTTCTTGTTTCGAAACTCAACTATAACCGAGACAGATGAAAATAGCCTCGGTCCTCGTGTTCTCTGTTTTGATGTTTATGATTCAGGGCTGCCAAACGGCACCTCCCACTAAGCGTCCGCCGCCGAAGCTGGGCGCGCGTCCCCCGATCGGCCTTCCGCCGAAGACTGTGGAAATTGACGATGAACCCGATGCGCCGATTCCTCCGGCGTCTACGCCACCGACTTCTCAAGAAGAGACTTTTCGTCCTCCGCCAGCGGAGACGGCTCGCAAGGTGGCGGTGATTCTGGGACCGGGTGGGGCTAAATCCTTCGCGCATGTCGGAGTACTGAAGGCTTTGCAACAGCAACGCATTCCTATTGAGAAAGTCGTGGGCCTTGAGTGGGGCGCTTTGATGGGCGGTTTATTCGCCATCAAGGGCACAACTCACGATGTCGAATGGAAGCTCTACAAAATGGAGCAGCAGAATCTGTTGCAACCCAAAGGATTTTTTTCGCGCAAGGGGGACGAAAATTCTCTCAGTGTGATGGAGGGATTTTTTAACGATGTCTTCGGACGCGAAGAGATCTCTAAAGCGCGGCTGCCGTTTGCTTGTCCCGCGCGTCCACTCAGCGGCGGCGCGGTCGCGTGGCAGAAAACCGGTCCATTCAAAGAAGCGGTGAAACGTTGTCTAGGCTATCCGCCCGTTTTCAAAGCTCAGGGCAACTTCTTTGCCGGTGCCTCGCAAGCGACCGAAGCGGTCGAGCTTCTGGTTAAAGAGGGCTATAACGTCATCATCTTGGTGAACGTGTTAGGATCGGCGATGCCGGTCGCGCAAGAGGCCTTAGGCGATAATTTGAACTACGTTATTCTTTGGCAAGAGGTCAAACGTGCGATCGTAGAAACCTCGCGCTTGAATATCGACACCATCAGTGTCGATACAAGCGGCGTGCCCGTAAACAGCTTCGGCGCGAAAAAAGATTTGATCTTGCTCGGCGAAGCCGCGGGAAAGAAAGCGGCTTCGATGTTGATTGATAAGTATAGCTTTTAAAAAGGCAAAAAGGTACCCGGTTCCTTTTCCGGCGATATACACGATTTGAATTTGAATGGAGAAATCTTATGAGAAAAGCGCGCATCAACACTGAATTCTACAAAGCCCGTCGGCGCAAGCTGGCGCAATTGATTCCGAACTGCGCCTTGGTGCTGCCGGCTTGGCCTGAATACATCCGCAACGCCGATGCTCACCACAACTACCGACCTGAATCCAATTTGTATTACCTGACCGGTTT
>JBEIHA010000029.1:0-16220 GCA_040381635.1 Pseudobdellovibrionaceae bacterium | reverse complement strand
TTACCGTACCCGTGGCTGCGCCGGCCGACAAAATTAGACCTAGCGCTAGTAGATTGGTCTTTGCTTTTTTGTTCTTCATCTTTAACCGACTTTCGTGATTGCTGATTCAACTGATCCTGTATAACTTCTGACTGGTTCTTGCAATGGGTTCGAGGTATGGTTTTTTGCTATGAATGGGATTAGGACTGACCACATAAGATCGACGCCTTGGAATTTTAATCGCAAAACTAAGGAGTGGATTGCCGGGGAAGGTGTTGATCACCTTCCATCTCTACCGAGTCTTCTCTCAACAATTGAGTACTTTTTTCAAGTCACTGGTCCTTCAACAATTCTTGCGGTTCCGATGGGTGGCTTGTTGGAAGAGGCATTGAAGCGAATTGGACTCGAGAAAAGGCCGGGAAGAGGTCGGAAGTTCATTCGTTTCGGCATGCCTAAGAACCTCAACATCAAAATCGAAGGGAATCAAAGGGCGTACTTTAGTTTTGTGAGATCGCAGGAGCGATACTTTCTTGCGAACACAAAGAGCAACGGATGGAAAAGAAAGGTGCCCGCTGTAAACCACACTAAGGAACAAGTTAACCTTGGTAGCCCTAAAAACAGCCTGCGATTTGCTCTAGTAAGTAGACGTTCTTCTGAGGTCATCGGACCTATTGGACCTAAAAAAACTCATCTGCTCGATCGCCTCTTACATGATTCAACTTTTAAGCGACCAGATGGGCAAAGGCCCTACCCTCAGGCAGGTGATATTGATTGCTTAGACATTCGGGTTATTTCTCGGAATCGCAATATTGAGACAGCGACCTTATTGAAATGCGAAGAGCGCTCAATCAAAGCGCTTTCAAAAAGTTTTCCGATCGACTTACTTCCCAATCTTGGGCTTAATCAGCCGGGATTCAGCTCTGCGGACCTCTGGTTTGCCTGCTCAATTGATTTGCTTGAGTTATCGCGAAAATATGGACCCCGTGCCTATCGCTTCGCAAACATATCTAGCGGCGCGTGGCTACAATCACTTTTACTGTCTGCCACATCCCTTGGGCTGACCTCTAAAATCCTTGGAGGGTTCGACGATAGGCTCATGTCAGAAGTCCTCGGTATAAAATCAACTAAGAGTGTATTTACAAACTGTTTAGTGGCCATAGGGTCCAAAGAATAACTGCAGACTTAGCGACCGACTCCAATCCGAAAACGTGAACACTACAAAAAATCCGTACGACGAATCGGCGAATAAAAACTCTCGGCGATCGTGACACCTTCTAAACCTCGGCGCGGGCCGATGGGTTGTGGTGAAGGTCGGTTGTCTTTCGGGGGATTGGAATCATCGGGAACTGGTACGGTCGACACGACGTCTTCTGGCTTGATGCGAAGGCGGGCGGCCAAGATTCCTAGGTTCATCAGCATGTAATCGATCATTAAGTCCTCCGGGGATGGGGTTGCGGAGGGGTTAAGCAATTCGCGTGCTGGGCGACGGATCGCTACAGAAGCGCGATAATAGGTTTAGCTCCGTGGTCGCGTTCGAGCAAGATCGATCACTGATTAGGCCATAGCCAATGAGCAAAAATATTCAAACCCACTATGCTGGACTGGCTAGTGACGCCATGTCTCCTGTCTAGACAGGGAAGGTGCGTTAGAAATCGGGTGGGCTTTCGAAACGGCAAACCTAGGCCGTTTTCTTTTTTTAGACGTTGGAAGCGGACTGGCGCTCGCCAGAAAACACATGGGTTTCTAGTAAACAGGGACAAGTTCATGCCCGGTTTGAACTGTTATCGTTCGCAGCCGATCAATTCACCGAGGCGGCATTTCTCCTGCATTCGGTCGCTGATGCGATTCCAGATGTTCACGAATCGGCCGTTGATTTGTGCGGAGTTGATATCAATGCCACCGATCCCGCGGCGCATGGGATCTTTATCGCCGCCGGGTAGGAAACGGCGCAAGTCCACACCGTTCTGATCTGTTGCCGGCGCACGGCCGTTGTTACCGTAGCCTTGGAATCCACCCTCCGCACCCGCTTGATTGGGTTCGGCCGATGCCGAATAGCCGCTGGGGGAGCTTAAGCCCTGCAAAACATCCGTTGTATACCCAGGTGATCCGGGCGAGCCTCGCCCGCCGCCGCCACCACCGAGTGAAGCGGGTGAGCCACCGCCGCCACCGGGAATGCTTCCGCCGGCGTTGTTGGCGATGGTGCCGGTCTTGACGGCGGTGGGTTCCACCGACCCAGCGGTTAAGCCAAGCCCCGCGCCGTCGCTCGGTGAATCTTTAATGTCAAAACCCGAACCGTCGGTTTTTTCCTTCGCCTGATTTTCACTAGCACCGAAAGTCGCCTCACCGCGCACTTCTTTTTCATAAGCCAGCGCCCGACACGCCGGCGTGTTCGGATTGGTCGAGCACTGTTGGCAAGCCGCACTACTGGGATCGGCGGCGCAGCCGTAGGGGTCGTTGGGATTGCTGTTGGAGTTGGATAAAGGGTTGTTGTTTGCAGAGGTGGGGTTACCGCCCAACCCACCGAGATTTTGTGGCGCGGCTTGGGAGACGCTGTTGCAAATATCTGCGGCCGAACCAGAAGCCTGGGAATCTAAGCCCTGGCTTGCTAATTGCGAAACTCGAGATTGGAGCATCCGACAGCCATTCGCTGTATCTCTCAAGGTTTGCGCCACTTGGCCGCTGTAACCTGACGCCATCCCATCACAGCTCGTGGCGCATCGGTTATAAGCTTGGTAGCATGTTCCACTCGCCGAGTTATTCGTTTGCCCACCCGATTGGCCTAAGGCACGCATCTGCTGACAGTATTCATTGATGCCCTGCCCGGGCGCTGGGCCCGACGACGCCGCTGAATTTGTCATGCAACTCGCGGGATTGTTACAACATTGGTTAGCTCTGCGCGCGAGCTGATCGCAACTTTGAGTGTCGGCGTTTTGGTCGCCGGTCGGCGCCGTGGCCGCCGGTTGTGCTATGGAGCTGGCCGGAGCGGTTGATGATGGGGGACGTGGTTGGGTGGGGGTGGTGGCCCGGGGTGGCGTGGTTCCGGGTGGTCCTGCTCCATATTCCTCGATTTTTAGTAAGTGGGTGGGGTTGGGTTTGTTGCAGCTAGGCTCGGCCTGCTTGCATCCTTGCGGCCGACATTGCCGAAAAAGACACCAATTAGGAATCATCTGCCGACAATTTTCTATCATCCCGAAATTTGGCTCCCGTCCGTCCCCGTGACACTTGCTGCATTCGTCAATCCAAGTGGTGTCGTTTGGGGATTTCAATCGCGCTGTTTCCATGCACGACGAGAATCGGCCGATATCCTCTGTCAAGTTCGCTAACGAATCCGCTAACGTCGGCACAGGGAGTGTGATCGTAAAAATAACTATGCAGCTCAAGAGCAACTTCAATTGCACTCCTCGGGACAAACCTTTTCACATTATCTAACAAGTCTGGCTCTTTGTAGATTAAATCTCAAAATGGAACGCGCGATTTATCAAACAAGGTTCTAAATAGACCGCGGACCCGCAGCGGATCGCGCGATTCTTAAAAACTCATCGTTCAACGGCACATGCACCGTTGCCCAGACGCCCGCTTTGTACCTCCCCGTACTGGGTCTGCCCGTGCGAACCGCATTGTCAATTTGCTGTTGCGTCTCATGGCCGCCGGTAGTGATGCCTATTAGCACGTCCCGGCCTCCGTTATTTTTCAAAAGGGAACCACCGGAATTTCCTTGGGCTGCATCGCAATTGGAATCGAAATTGGCAGGCAAACGAAACGAAGTTACGACTTTGACGTTGCAGTCTTCGATGGACTTCACCATTTCCCTCTGGCCAGTTCTTGGATTAACCCTAGTGAAATCTCTAGCGCCACCAGAAACAGACGTTACCTTGTCACCCTCTGTGATTTCATCGGACGTTGGTAAGTCGTAAGGATTCACGTCACGAATTGGCGGATCTATCTTCATCACGGCCCAGTCTTCGTACGCTTGCGGAATCTCTGGACACTGGGTTCCGATTCCGGCTAAACGCGTGACCTTGCTGACTTGCTCGGACTCGCCAACCTTTACCGTAAAGGTGCAGTTTTCAGGATTCGATTTTTTTCTGCATGTTTTAGAATCGACAAGGGAGTGTGCGGCGGTGGTGATTACATCGTTCGCCCCAGTGAGTTGCGCCGTGTACCGTGATGACCCGCATTTTAACACTCCGGTCGCAGCGAAACGGTTTTGCACGCTTGTGAGCGGCAGACTTTTTTCTCGCGCGTACTCTTCTTCAGTCCTTCGTCCGTTCTCGTCAATCACCGCAACTTGATGAATCAAATCGCGATAGTTGTCAGAAAACGCCGACCGAATACAATTCACGGCCTGCGCGGAAGGAGCGAAGATTGTGGCGATGGAAATGATCAATACAAAAATGGCTTGGTTCATCTTCAGCCAGTATAAACCACGCCGCACGACAGAGTACTATCCACGTAATTTACAATCTAAGGTCTGGTTGCCTTTGGTCGAGGCTTTTCGATTTAACGCCGAGTTCAACCGGAAAAACGTCTTATGCCGAGGAATTTAAAGGATTCAGGAAACCAAAGGACTCAGGAAACTCGAAGATTGTCTAAACCTAGACGTCAAAAAGCAATTTTACGTTGCGATTGAAAATAGGATAGTGATCATCGTACCTGATCCCACTTTCGACTGAATTTCTAACTTTCCGTCCATCTCTTCAATGGCTGCTTTGGATTGAATAAACCCCATACCATATCCACTTTCACCCTGAACCTTGCCGTAACTAATTTTTTTTGATCCCAGCTGATTCAATATTTCAGGTGGAATTCCGGCACCATCATCGCTTACAATTATTCCAACAGTCTTATTTCCAAATGTACGCAAGCCAAGAGTGACGGAGCCGTGCTCAACAATAGCTTCAGCAGCGTTATTGATCAAATTCGAAATAGCTCTTTCAAGCTTTCTCTCGTCAACTGCACACCAAGCATTCTGGTTTTCTGGACAATCTAAAATAAGCGTTAATCTCCGGTTATCCGCGAATAGAGTCTGCTTTTCTTGAAAAATGGCACTTAGAAAACGGTCAAGCCTCACCACATCTCGTCTTCCCTTCTCCTCCACTTCGAAGTCTTTATAGGAACGAAGAAGATCATCTGCTACACCTTGAATACGTCTCGAAACTTGACGAATAAAAATCTTGTCTTCGTCAGGAACATTGCCGAGTCGACTTACCGCAATGTTAAGAGCGGAAAGCGGCGAACGAATATCGTGGCTAACCTGAGCAGCAAGCTCTACGATTCTTCTTTGTAGGTCGATCTCTCTAGACTTTGCGTCTATGGCAACCCAAACCAACAGAAGGCCACCATTTATTGCCCCTAGTCCAAAGACGAACATCACAAAGAATAGGGGGTAGTACCACGGACTGGGGGTCATCTTGAAAGAGAAGTTGAATTCATCTCCTGTAACTGAATTCAGAGTTCCTTTAGACCAACGGAATCTGTTCAGCGACGTGGGCTCCTCGCAGCCGTCCTTGAAAGTAGTGCTGAATATTTCACTACCGTTCGAGTTCTCAATAGTCAGGCAAGATACGATCCCAAGCGCCTCTAAGTCTGCCATTCGCCTATTCAGGAGGGCCGTGTTACCAATTATTTGGTCATTTCGAAAAACAGCTTGAACACTAGCGACGAAATCCTTAGCGCTTCGCGAATCGACAATCGCACTCAAAGCCAAAAGTGCTGAAATGAAACATACCGAGAGGAATGTATGTGTAGCCCCGCGGAACAAGAATTTACCTTTAGTAGATAAATCGATTTCCATCCCCTTGCTCCCACCCCAGGTAGTCGTGACAATATGCTCGCCAAACGAAATAGCCATCCCGACTGGCTACCTCTTGAAGAACTGATAAACTCACTTTTGGCCATGGCTTCTCTTTAACTTCGAGAATTTTCTGCAACTGATCGTCTCCGTTCAGTCCAAAATTCTTTATCCGTCGATCAAAAATATTCTTTGGCTCACTAGCTTTGAGCTCGTTCAAAAAAATCATTCTATGCCGCCAAGCTTCAAGAATCGGGTGATCCCAACGTCTATCAACACCCGTCGTGACTCGAGATCCAGGGAATATGCCGCCATCCACGTGGCCGATAGTCACGTAAAGCTCTAAATTTTTGTCCATGAAGGCGGGCCACAATGTTGAATCACTGCCAATACTCCCTGAAAAGGCGAAAACCTCAGAAAAACACGAAGCAAAGTAATCTTCTAAAGGACCAGCATACTCCGGGTTAGCCCGAGCTAGTGAACATCCCTCATCGATCCATTTCGACCACGCCCACCTTTCGACCGCTTCACATACGGCACGGAAGATCGTCGGCTTCTCCTCGAAACCCGCAGCAAAGCCGCAAGAGGTAAGTCTTGGCTCGTTCTCCTTCAGCCGCGCTACATAGCTACGTTCAATCGCCTCTGCAGCGCAAATTCGGCGCGCGATCTCTGGATTAACATCTGTTCCCCCTGCGAAAGGATATCCTGACTTAAGTACCAAAACGCATTGATGCCCAAGCGTAATGTCTCCTACTTTAAATAAGCTTTCTTCGAGGTGAGAAAAATCAGGTATTAGGGACTTCAATATTGAGATCATGAAAACTAGTCGTTAACACCGATGTCTTCGAAACTGGGCATAATTAAATCACCCGCAATCCGACTAACATCAAGATTTCTAGAAAAATACCAAGTTGTCCGACCATGATAAACCGGAATAACTGCCGCATCAGATTCGATCAAGCTAGAAACCTCATCCCCTAAGGAATCAATGTTCGTTATTTGGGAATCAAGAATCGATTTAATCTTGCGGCAAACATTGCCAGAGGGATCTGGATAAGAAACTCCCATGCTAGAACAAAACATCATTTCAACCACCCAAGGTTCGACTACGCTTCCGGCAACTACGCTAGTAACCCTGATATCAAATTTACCCTTTTGGGCTACATCAATAGCCTTCAGTTTACCATCACCCGTAGGAGTTAAAAGAGTGTAAGGCCAGCTAAGTTCTTCGAGCGCGGTTTTGACAAGCGTAAGTATATACTTTGACTCGTCTGACTCTATGGTTGGTGTAAAAACACTAAGTGGCCGTTTGGGTCGAGGAGTTGATTTAGTGTTCCCAGCGGTGGTAGGTGATTTATCGAAAACTTTGGTGGAAGGATAAAAATACCTGGTTAAGTTTGCGGACTTCGAACGAAAAGGAATACGAGCTTGAAGTTCACGCACTTTCGCCTGAAACACCTGTCGGTTTTTCTTGTCAAAAAAATGGTGACTAGGACCATCATCAAGCACTACAGCTCGAACAAGATCCGGAGGTCCAGAAAACTTTCGAAATTTTTCTGGCTCCTCTTGTGCCCATGCCAGATTAGTTTGCACAATGCTGGAATTCGAATGCCATGCGGCTGGCTCTATTCGTCCATGGTAAGTGACCATTCTTGGTGCATGCTTCACCGCTAATGGCCAATCTGCACGAAGCTCTAAAGATGCGGTTTTCTTGTCTTCTGACAAGCTAGCAAGCGTGTATGGGCCGGATGAAACAATCGAATCAACAGTTCGCCAAACCCCTAGCTTAAAGTTTGATCTACAAAAGTAACCGTAATACGGCATACTCAGATATTCCAAGAAACCTGTTGAAACAGGCTTTTCGAACTCGAATACGACTTCCTCATCATCCCCGGCACGGAGCCCATCCAACTGGCCACCGTTCGCAAAACTTTCCCAACCGACGATATCCGAAAAGGCCGGCACAGGACCATTTTTCGCATAAGTGCGCGCGAGATCGAGAAAGCCTTGTACGTATCCTCGCGCAGATATCAGCTCTCCATCCTGACAAGTGAGTCCGCGACGAAGGCGGAATCGCCAAAGACGCCCCTGGTTTTCCGATGTGAAGCTCTTAGCCAAATAAGGCTCGAACTGCCCGCCATTTGCATATCGAACCAACGTCCCGACAAGATGTTTCATTAAAATTGCGTTGGGCGTGTAATCTGATTCCAACGGGTCCAATGAAATATCGGACGGATGCTCAATGTAATAACTTAGTTTCGAGCTCAATCGATTAGAAGATGTTTCTTGGAGTCGTGTAGCCAGCCACCACAGTGACAGAGAAATCATCAAAACTAGAGAAATCCACAGTGCCTTTTTCATCATGAACGCGTACTTTCACAAGTTCATTTGGATACAGAGCCCTTACGTCGCCTCTTGAGTTTCTAAGCTGATTAAGCTTAAAGCCAAACAATTCGACTTCTTCTTTGCTAAGAACTATCACACGCTCGGCGCTAAGTCCGGTTGTTGCCCCTTCTGCCGTTGTGCGAGCAAATGCAGGACCACCAAGCAACGAAACTGAAGCGATCGCAATTTTAGGAAAGATATTTGCCTTCACTGATGCTCCTTGTGATTAGGTCATCGGGAAAATTATCGGAAAATTGCTTCGATAGCAACTATCTGTATAAAGACTGCAACTAAAGTAAACTTTCCATGTTCATTCAGTCTACACTGACCGCGATACATCCAAATCTCTTACGTCCAACTAATGCCCCACCCCATCCCGACTCTGACTCTCCGTCCGCATCTTCCCAAGATACGATTCCCACTGCGCGAGCATTTGGGCCAAGGCGGTGGCGGTGGCGGGTTTGGTGTTGAGCTCAGCGATCACTTGGGCCAGGGGTTGGTGGAAGAGGCGGCCTAGGTCGACGCGGTGGACTTGGAACGGCAGGCGCTGGTTTAAGGCCGACATGGCGCGCACGTAGCGGTAGCGCAATTCGTTGAGCTCGAGTTCACGCTCCGCCAGCTGTTCTTGGCGATTGGTTAAAATGCCTTCTTCTACCTTCAACTGTTGAGTCAAAGAATTCGGGGCTGGCAAACGGGTGCGGGCGAAATCATGACCCCAAACTTCGGTCGCGAGCACAGTCGCCTTTTTCACGCTCTCGGGTGGCCCTTCAAGACGACCGGCCACACCTTCCACCCCGCGAATGGTGTCGAGCTCGCCACGAAGTCGGAAGTAGATCTGCTTCGCGTGCTGAACTTTCCGACGCAAGCTCTTAATTTCGGGAGTCAGCGCTAGGATATTCGCCGCGGTCAATCGACCGGACTCTTTCAATTCCAACAAGTAATCAGACTTCTTATTCTCGTAGGCGAAATACAAAGCTTTGTAATTTGCCAAAGTGCCCTGCACACCACGATCACGCTTTGCGACGGTCGGTGAGCTTAGGCCCCCGGTCTTCCACAGATGGTCCCAATTCTTCAGCATTCCGGCGCGCTTCACGCGCAAGAGTTTAACGGAAGCTTCCAACTTGTCCAGACTTGGAGCCGATTTATCACCCAGCTCAAGTTCGTTCACTTCCTCGATGAGGTCGCGAATCTGGCGTGCCATTTCGGCGATCTCGGGTTGGCCGCGCGGAACAAAGGTAAAGTTCAAGTAAGATTCTTGTTCGGCCTTTTGCACGCGCGCTTCTTCGGGACCAGAAACCCCCGGGGGACGCGGCTGCAAGTCGATGCGAGCCTTTAGTTCATCAATCACTTTTTGTTTAGCCTCGGCTTCGACTGTGTCGTGTTCAGCCACGAAAGCCTTTAATTTTGCGCGACGCTCAGGCGAATGATCCAAATTGAGTTCGCGCAGGGCCGAGCGTTGATCGCGTACTCCGGGCGGCGAGTTTATGGCAGACAGTTTAGCGTCACGAGCCACGCCAAAGCGGCTTTCGCGTTTTTTGTTCAAGTCGATCATGCGCTGATGAAGCCGGCTTAGGGCGCCACGAATTCGAGCCTGGTCGCCGGCCAACTCTTTCTTGCCGTCGTTGAATTCATCAAGCTTAGCCTTGTAACCAGTCACGTCCGGCATTCCGAGCTCGGTCAACAGGGGCTGATACTCTTTATTTAGCTCGGCCAAGTCGTCGTCGTACTGTGGATCGACGTAGCTATCGCGCATAAGGCGATCGGCCTCTTTGATCTGGGCGATAAATTTTTCGAGCAAAGCTTTGCGCTCGGGCGTGAGCGGCGGAGTCGCCAAGTCTTCTTCGGCGCGGCGGACGTTGATGTTTTCGCTGATCCCAAGTCGCAAGCGCAAAGCCTCTACAGCCTGCTGAACCGAGGGAATCGGCTGGCGACCCTCCATCATCTTCTGAAGTTCGTCTTCGACAATCGAGATGCGGCGCAAGTACTCTTCGAGCTGGCCTTTTCTTTGGGCAATCGCTTGGCGATGTTCGGTGTCCGTGGCCACGAACTCAACACGGCCCTGAAGCATTTCGCGAAAGCCAAAGAAGTTAGCGTAATGACGAAACGCCCGGTCAATCAAATCCAGATTGGGCGAACCGGTCGATTCATTCGACGGGAGATTCGCGCCGCCGTCCAAGACCGTGTCGCTGATCAATTGATAGGTTTGTAGGGTCGTGGTGCCATCGACATAGCGATCAAAAATGTTGTGCCCAGTCGGTAAAAGATCCTGTGGCGTTTTGGATTTCCAAGTCGTGCCCGGCCCTAACAAGATAAATTGCGATGGCGCTTTCAATCCACCAAGAGCTTTTTGAAACGGCTCTTCCCGACCGACATAAACCAAACCATCGGCGCTACCCACAACAACGGTCAGCTTCTTAAGGCGCGCCTGCTCTTCATCACTAAGTGGCGGCATTCTGAAATCAAGGTCAGTGAGGTTAGTAAAGAACGCTCCAATGTCCGAATCCTTACCGCTGTTTAAGAGATTCGATTGAAATTCAAAGTCGGACGGAGCGATTTGGTCTTTGAAGCGCTCGAAATTTTGCGCGTAGTTTTGCTCGAAATCCAGTTTTTCTTTTAAGCTGCCACCCAAAGAGATATCGACCGGTGGGGAAAGCGCAATGTATTGCGAAATGCGGGAGTAATTTGGATCGAGCGACAAGCGATGCATGAAGAGCGCGAACTGCCCCCCCCAGCTGTGTCCCGACAGTACGATCTTAACCTTAGGATCAACCAACTGCTTCACAGCTTTCATCAGCCAATCCGCTTGCTTCTTGAAAGTCTCAAGCCCTTCAGGATTTCTGGTCGCACGGCCGTGACCGGGCAGATCGATACCCACAACCGGAATGCCGCGCTTGCCGATTTCGCGCGCGATGCTCATGGCATTGCGACCGGTGGCCGTGGGGGTGCCGCCGCCGTGCAAATGCACAAGCACGACGGGATATTGGGGGCCCACCAAAAACTTCGAAGGTGAATTCACGCGAGGCAAAGGAAGACTGACGAAAGCGGCTGTGCTGGTGCGCCGACCATCCCAGGGAACATCGACGTGAACGGCCAGGGATCGGCCCTCATCCAAAAGATCGACGGCCACGGGATCCATAGAAGCCGGCGCGGGCGTTTGTACAAACGAAACTTCGAACGGCAAAAAGTTCTTGGAAAGCTTGCGGACCTTTTTCACCGACTTGTTCGATCTTGGCTTGTTCTTCTAAATTGTCGAAAGTGGGGGCGGGAACCTCATCGTAAAGTCTATGCGCTCGCGCGCTGGAGCGTTCTTTGATTTGGCGCAGAGTGAGGGCGGGTGTGGAGCGTAATTTGGCGTCACAGTCCGCGACAGTGGCTGAGGCCGTGGCCGATCCAAGGTTGAGACTGAAAAGCAAAGCTAACGAGATCGAGATTAAATTCATCCGACTTCCTTTGACTTAACGGGAAAGCCTAAGGTTGTCGCGCATTTGATGCTGCATGCCAAGGGCAAATATTTCACTACTTTATGGCAATAAAAACAGAAGCCACCAGACCATGAGTCTTATCGGCTAGTTCGGCCGCATCTAGGCTTGGCGAAACTGGGATGGGTGGCAAAATATGAAGATCCACTTCGGCGCCCCCGCGCCCTGTTAGTCGCCAAAGATGGGGAATAAAATCCATGTCGCCGTACCAAAAAATATCGTCACGGGTTTCTTTGGTCACGGGAACACCGCCGACGGTCTTATAATTTAAAATGAAAGGCACGACCTGGGCATTGGCCATCGTCGCGGCGGAATACAAAGGTTTGCGAAATCTTATGACCGCTTCACCGTTGGTGCTGGTGGCTTCGGGAAAGATCGCGACGTTCAATCCCTTTTGCAGACCTTCCTGAATTTCGGAAACCTCGTTCACGAGATTGCGTTTGTTTTTTCGGTCCACGAACAAACAACCCGCCATCACGCAAATCTGTCCTAAGCCAATGGACCTTTTTATTTCGGTCGAAGTGACAAAGCACGCCGGCACATGGGAAGCAATCACCACAACATCCGTGTAAGTCAGATGGTTGCCCACCAACAAAGCCCCATTTAAATCTTGCAGATGTTCAGCACCGATCACGCGCGTGCGGAGGGAAAGCACAAAACACGCGAAGCGGCTCCATATTAAAAGAATATGATTGGCGGCACGCGTGTATTTCCATTTGTCGCGGATCACGAGCCAGACCAGGCTCATCACAAATAAAAAGGTCACGACTACGGTCGCGACCCCTAGCAAACGAAGTGGACGAAAAATTACGCGCATGGCCCCTTATGGCAAATTTACGGGCGAAAGCCAAGGGGGTGAATCGCCAAGCTCTGCCGTGGGAATTCGGCCCAACTGTTTTAGACGATACCACTCGGCACCCAAATAACGTCCCTGGTCCGCAAATGCCGTGCTTTCGAATCCGTCGGATTCTCTTTGGCAGACATCGCCCGGGGTATAACTTCCCGACCCGCACACCGCGACTTCAAGACTGTCGGGATCGGCATTCATGCGCGCCAACCAGACGTCTAAGCGCAAGGGATTTTTGGGTTCAATTGCGGGATCAAGGACATATTTAATGCCGTCGATTTCAACTAACGGGGCGACGTGGTACCACCAGCTCACCGATCCGTGAGGTGAATTGGCCGTCTTCACATCAAGGTCGCCAAATACAAAAACTTTTTTGGGAACGGTGACGTTCCATTTGCCTAAATTGAGAACCGCTAAGGCCGCGCGCGCATTACTCCCGTTATCGGTGTAAAGCCAGCTCGTTCGTCTCATAAATCCGGGTTGAGCGCTTCTTTCTAAAAAGCGGTGGTCGCGGAATTTTTGGAAGTTCTGATTCATCTCTTCTTCGGTTTTCCACGAAGTGGCGGCGGGCAAATTGGATTTCACTTTTCCGTAAGGCTTAGCTTCGTCAAGGGCCGACGTCGCTAAAGTGTGAGCCCCTTGCGACATCATAAAGGCGCGCGCTTTGTAGGCTAAGTAGGACACGCCCGCTTCACGGCGAGCGCTCTTCGAATCTAGGCCCGAAGCCCAGCCCAAAGACCCCAAAACCAATATGGAAATAAGCACAGATTTTGCGAACATTATCCCCCCCCGGGAAAATAGAGCCTGCAGTTTAAGCGACTTGAACGTCTGGTCAAATGAAGAATCGGTTGGCTAAAAAGAATGACTCTTTGTATCGTTAAGGACCAACAATGCGGGAGTTGCCACGATGTTTAAGCGCTGGATCAATTTGATTTTTATGTGCACCGCTAGCCCGGCTTATGCGGGTTTCTGCGCGCAATGGGAAGCGGGCCAGCGTATTGGACACTTGTCCCCCAAAGAAGTGCGCGAGGCCAGCGGCGTGGCCGCTAGTCAGAAGTTTCCCGGTCGCGTTTATTGGATCAATGACTCAGGCGATAAAGGCTTTTTCTTTTACAGCGATGCCGACGGAAAGAATTTAAAGCGTGTTAAAATTGCCGACCACAAACCGCGCGACACGGAAGCTCTGGCTATTGCCGAATGCGCGGGCGGTCCTTGCCTAGCGATTGCCGATATCGGTGACAACAATTCCAAACGCAAAAATGTAAAGGTCGTTTTTGTAAGCGAATTGGAAACCTACCCCAGGGAGGTCAAGATTCTGCGTACATTAACTCTGACTTACCCAAATGGCGCACACGACGCCGAAGCTCTCGCCTTTTTGCCCACGGGGGAGCTGATGATCGTGACTAAAGAAATACGACTGGCCCAACTTGCCGCTGGCCCAGCGCTTGTCTTCAAGTCGTCCAGGGACGAATGGTTTGGAAGCAACGACCGAGCGCTCACTTTAAAAAAGCTAGGTGACTTGCCCCTACCCTCTTGGCTTGAAAGCGAGATTTTTTTCGCGCAGGTGCCGACCGACATGGCCGTGAATCCCGTTCGACAAGTGTTGGGAATACTGACGTACGGGAAAGTTGTAGAAATCCCATTAAAATTAATTAACGACATTCCCAACAGCGGAGCTTGGAAAAAAGATCGCGATTACTCGATTGTCCAAATCGAAGCGCTGGCGCAGCAGGAAAGCCTAACGTATTTGACTTCTCCGGACCGCTTGTTGTGGAGCACCGAGTACCGTAGGCCCGAAGCGCCCATTTTTTCGATGACCTGCACCCAACAGGCGCCCTAGACTGCAGTTTATGAAAATCTTGGTTGGCCTCTTGATGTTGTTTTCTTTCTCCGTTCAAGCGCTGCCCAGTTCTACCAAGAAATTGGTGATCATCGGTGATTCCTTAACCGAAGGCTTCGGGGTACGCCGAGAGCTGGCCTTCCCCAGTCTTTTGCAAAAAAAGATCGATGCGGCCAAAAAAAACTGGCGCGTGATCAATTCTGGCATCAGTGGTTCTACATCGGCTAGTGCCCCTTCGCGCGTGACTTGGCATTTGAAGCAAAAACCTGAATTGATCATTTTAGCCCTTGGTGCGAACGACGGATTGCGCGGCAGCTCGGTCAAAGCTATGGAAGAAAATCTGAACAAGGCGGCCGAGCTAGCTAAAAAAGCCGGCGTGAAAATCATTTTGGCAGGCATTCAGGTCCCGCCCAATTATGGATCAGCTTACGCGACCTCTTTCCAAGAAGTCTTTGCGCGCGTCGCGCAGAAAAGTGATATCCCCCTAATTCCCTTTTTACTGGAAAAAGTGGCGGGCGAAAAAAACTTGAACTTAGAAGACGGCATTCACCCTAACGAGAAAGGCCACGCGGTGATCAGCGAAACCGTTTTCACCGCGATTCAAAAATACCTATGACACTTTCGTTAAATTCATTGGCCAAATCTTTTCGTCAAGGCGACACCGAGCTTAAGATTCTGGAAAACCTGGATCTGAATTTGCGGCAAAGCGAAATCGTAGCCGTTATCGGCGAATCGGGCAGCGGAAAATCGACGCTGCTTTCGCTGCTCGCCGGTTTCGAAACACCGGATCGCGGAACCTTATCGTGGAACGGAGATGCCACCCATCAATGGAACGAAGAGCAATGGTCAGACTTTCGCAAGCGATCCTTAGGCTTCGTTTTTCAGAACTATCATCTGATCCCCTATTTAAATGCGCTTGAAAACGTGGCCCTGCCCTTACGCCTGAATGGTCAAGCGGGCGAGCCGGCTTCCATCGCAGCTAAAAATTTGCTCACTCAGTTGGGGCTGGGCCAGCGGGTTGATCACTTGCCGAATCAGATGAGCGGTGGCGAATGCCAGCGTGTGGCGATTGCTCGCGCTTTGGTGCACAAACCTAGTCTGGTTCTGGCCGACGAACCCACCGGAAGTTTAGATGCGCGCACGGGTCAGGCCGTTTTAGATCTTTTGTTTTCGCTGCTCACCGAACTCAAACAAACCGCCCTGATTGTTACTCACTCAAGCGAAGTGGCGGCACGCTGCCACCGGGTGCTGACTTTACGCCAAGGAAAACTGTGGCCCTCTTAAGACTTATCCTCGCTTCGCTGCAAAGGCAGAAGCCCTTGTATATACTTTGGGTATTTAGTCTAGCGGCCGCGGTCAGTGGGTTGATCATCGTTGACGTCTTCCGCCATAGTCTGACCGGAACTTTGCAAACTCAAGGGCGAAAGATTTTGACCGCCGACGCTAGCGTTTCGGCGCGCCGAATGTTGAGCGAAGACGAAATCAAAACGATCACCGAATCTATACCTGGCGCTGAATTCGCGCGCATGACCGAAATGTTCGCGATGGTGAGCGGCAACAACGAAAGCCGACTGGCTTTGCTGCGCTTTATCTCGGACGAATATCCCTTGGTCGGAGAACTGAAACTCGAAGGCGCAGACGTCGCCGTCCAAGGGCGAAACTTAGGCGATGAACCCGTCGCGTGGGCCGCGGGCGATCTTTTTTCTCTTCTCGACTTAAAGCCGGGCGCGTCTCTTAAGATTGGAAATTTGAATTTTCGTCTCGAGAAATCCTTTAATAAGGATTCTTCACAGACTTTTCGCTTCGGGAATATGGCGCCCCGAGTTTACGTGCACCGCAAATTTCTAACGCAAACCGGGCTTGTTCAATTCGGATCCACGTTAACGGACAGCTACTTCG